>DATNCB010000827.1:0-1373 GCA_035571715.1 Ramlibacter sp. | reverse complement strand
ACTGGCTGAGCAGACCGGTCTTTCGTGGTTGATCGGCAAGCACGTGGACCTGCCATCGACGCGGGTGAAGTCCGGGGCGGTCAACCCGGTCGGGAAGCTGACCACGATCATCGGGGGCATGATCTGCGGCGCGGACAGCATCGACGATGTGGACGTGTTGCGCGCCGGCGGCACGCCGCGGGTGTTCGACGAGGTGTATGCGCCCTCAACGCTGGGGATCTTCTTGCGCGAGTTCACCTTCGGGCACGCCAACCAGCTCGCCGCGGTGGCCCGCGAGCATCTGGCGGCGCTCGCGGCCCGCACCGCGCTGTTGCCCGGCATCGAGCAGCGGGCGTTCTTGGACATCGACTCGCTGTTGCGCCCGGTCTATGGGCACCTTAAGCAGGGTGCCTCGTTCGGGCACGCCAAGATCGCCAGCCGCGCGCTGCTGCGGCTGGGCCTGTCCCCGCAGATCACCACCCTGTCGACCGAGCGGGCCGCGCCGGTGATTGCCGAGGCGCGGCTGCGCAGCGGCAAGGCTGGCTCCGGGCGCGCCGCCGCCTGGCAGGTCAAGCAGGCCATCGGCACCGCCCGCGAGTGCGGGGCGATCGGAACGATCATGCTGCGCGGCGACTCGGCGTTCGGCACCAAAACGGTGATGACCACCTGCGTTGAGGAAGGTGTCGAGTTCTCCCTGTCGGTGGCCCGAAACAAGCGCATCAGCACCGCAATCGGAGGTATCGACGAGGACTCCTACACCTCGGTGCACTATCCGGGAGCGGTCGAAGACCCCGACACCGGCGAGTTGATCTCCAATGCCGAGGTCGCCGAAACCCGCTACACGCTGCGGCTGGGCCCCGTCCGCACGCTCACCGTGCGGCTGGTGGTGCGCCGCGTCAAAGATGCCCGCTACCCTGACGCGCTGTTTCCCGTGTGGCGGTATCACCCATTCGTGACCAACTCCACCCTGCCCACCGCCGAGGCGGACATCACCCACCGCCGCCACGCCATCGTCGAGACCACCTTCGCCGATTTGATCGACGGGCCGCTGGCCCATATCCCGTCTGGGCTGTTCGCCGCCAACTGCGCCTGGCTGGCCTGCGCGGTGATCGCGCATAACCTGCTGCGCGCCGCGGGCACGCTCGCCGGCGGCGATGCCGCCGTTGCCCGCGGCGCCACCTTGCGCCGCGACCTGATCAACGTGCCCGCTCGCTTCGCCGCCCCAGCCCGCAAACCGATGCTGCACCTGCCAGCCCACTGGCCCCGGCAAACCGGATGGAAAACCCTGTGGGACAACGTCATCGGCCACTGCTACCTGACCGCCCAACCACGCGCCGGCTGACCCACCGGCCAGTCCCTGTCCGCCCCGCCGCTAGGCCCGACCCGAGGAACCC
>DATNCB010000826.1:0-3435 GCA_035571715.1 Ramlibacter sp. | reverse complement strand
CTGGCCGGCATGCCTTTGGTCACCGGCTTGTATGCGACGTTTCTGCCTGCGCTGGCGGCCGTGCTCTTCAGCGGTTCCACCCGGCTGTCCGTCGGGCCGTCGGCGCTCACAAGCGTGCTGGTCGGCACTTCGCTGGTCGGGCTGGCCGAACCGGGCAGCGGCCAGTGGGTCGCGCTGGCCGTGTGGCTCGCATTGTTGTCGGGAACGATCCAGCTTGGCCTGGGCGCTGCGCGTGCAGCCTGGGTCCTCAACCTGGTGAGCTCACCGGTGCTGGCCGGGTTCAGCCAGGCCGCGGCGCTGCTGATCATTGCCTCGCAGATTCCCACGCTGATCGGCTTGCAGGGCCCGCTGTCCAGCCTGTGGCAGACGCCGCGCATTGACTTCGCTGCCCTGGGCTACGGGGCCGCGAGTCTGCTGTTCTTTGTCCTGAGCAAGCGTTACGCGCCGCGCTTTCCGATTGTGCTGGTCGTGATCGCCGCCGCTGCTGCGCTGAGCAAATGGAGCGGTTACTCCGCGCATGGCGCCGTGATCGGCACCTTGCCGGCGGGCCTGCCGGCCCCCTACTGGCCGGGCCTGCCGGGCTGGGCTTCGCTGGGCGCGCTGGTGGTGCCGGCCATGGTCATCGCATTGGTGAGTTCACTCGAAATGGCGGCCAGCGCGAAGATCGAGAGCCAACGGGACCAAAAGCGCTGGGACGCCGGCCAGGACCTGATCGGCCAGGGCATGGGCAAATTGGCGGCAGCGCTCTGCGGCAGCTTTCCCACCAGCACTTCGTTCTCGCGCTCGGCGATTACCCTGTATGCGGGAGCGCGCACCGGCTGGGCGACCGTGTTCGCCACCGGTGTCGTCTTGCTGGTATTGCTGTTCCTCACGCCTGCTCTCTACCATGTGCCCCGCGCCGTTCTTGCAGCCGTCGTCGTGACCGCGGTGGCAGGCCTGTTCAGGCCGCATACCCTGCTTCGCATATGGCAGATCGACCGGGTCGAGGCGCTCACCGGCCTGGTGACCTTCGCCGTGACCGTCATCACCGCGCCGCGGATCTACTGGGGTGTGCTGGCCGGCGTCGTGATGGGCCTGGCGCATTTCCTGTATCTGCGGCTGCATCCGCGCATCATCGAAGTCGGCCTGCACGCCGATGGCAGCTTGCGCGACCGGCACCTGTGGCAGCTGCCGCCGCTCGCGCCGCAGCTTTACGGGCTGCGCATGGACGCGGCCCTGGACTTCGCTTCGGCCAGCGCCCTGGAGCGTGCCGTGGTCGAACATCTGGCCGCGCATCCGCAAGTGAAGCACCTGTGCCTGTTCGCGCACCCGATCAATCGCGTCGACGCGACCGGGGTCGAGGTATTCGGGCGCTTGCGCGGGCTGCTGGAAGAGCGAGGGATCCGCCTGCACATCAGCGGTCTGAAGCTGCCAGTGGAACGGGTGCTGCGCAAAGCCGGCGTGCTCTACGACGCGCCGCTGCTCAGCGTCTATCGCACCGACTCCGAGGCATTGCTGGCATTCGAGCAGCTCGGCGACACGCCACCGGCGCCGCAAGCCGCGCCCGTCACGCAGTAATGATCCAGCCCTCCAGCGGGTCGAGCGTTTCCGGCAATCCGTAGCGCGGCGCGCCGTGCCGCTGCGCCCACGCCGCCTGCACCAGACACAGCACGGCGTCCAGGCTGTCGCCACTGGCATCCTGGATCAGTGCATCGCGCTGCGCATGGGTGAGTTTCAGGCGCAGGCCCAGGCGGGTGCGCCCGATCTCCAGCGCCGTGAGCAGATCCTTGCGTGCGATCAGCCGCTCGGGCGTCTGCCTGGCCTTTTCATCGCTCTTGTAGCTGCGCCGGCCGATCAGCTCGCGCGCGAGCAGTCCGGGATAGGCTTCCAATGCCACGCGCCCGCGGTCGCCGTCGTGCAGTCCGGGGATGTGAACGCCGGCGGCCAGCAACGAGGGCATGGCCGCGTGCAGCATATAGGCCACGGGAGGATTGACCCATTTCATCGAAGGGCTGGAGCCAGCCAGCTTGTCAAAGGCGCGGTTGGCGAACTTCGCTCCGGCGGGGCGCGCATTGCAAAAGGCCGCGAACTTGGCGCGGATATGCGGGCGGCTCAGGCTCGCGTAATGCTCGATGCAATCGCGCCACGACACCGGCCACCCGAGGTACTCGACGAGTTCGCGCGGCAAGCCGAATGGAAAGTCGAAGCCGCCCACCCACTCGCCCGGCTGCGCCAGCCACGTCCCGAAGCCGGCCAGCGTGTCGATCTTCTCGAGCCCGGCAAGCACTACTCGGCCATCTGTGTGCGAGCCCAGCGCCAGCACGATGGGTTTGCGGCGGGTCGGGCTGCTGGAGAAATCGCAACCCAGGAGCAGCGACTGCGCCAGCTAGACCCGTCCGCAGATGGCGGCAGTGGCCATCAGGTCTTCGAGCAGCGCGAGCGAAACCTGGCCGGAAACGGCATACGGATCGAGCTCGGGCTTTTCGGAATACTTCAGCAGGATTGCGTGATTGAGCTTGGTCAGATTCACCTGCCCCATGCTCCAGCCGCCGAAGCGTCGCTCGGAGATCTCTTCGTAGTGCAGCAGCGCGACGTCGCGGTGGCGCGGGTCCTTCAGGATGTGGCCGAACAGGTCGCTGACCTGCATGCGGCCGCCCTCGATGGCCTGCAGGAAGATGCCCCCGCCGTAGCACAGGATGCCGGTGATGCCGCAAGTTGGGTTGTGCTGGCGGGATTGCGCCAGGATGGATTCGATCGCCTCCGGGGTGATGTCCACCGCCCGGCTGGCATAGAGAAGTCTGACTAACATGACTAGTTTTTCCCGGGGATGAGGGCCAGGAATTCGCGCCGCAGCGCGGAATCCTTCAGGAACACGCCGCGCATGACCGAGTTGATCATCTTGGCGTCCATGTCCTTGACGCCGCGCCAGGCCATGCAGTAGTGGCTGGCTTCCATCACGATCGCCAGGCCGTCGGGCTGGGTCTTTTCCATGATCAGGTCGGCCAGCTGGACCACCGCTTCTTCCTGGATTTGCGGGCGGCCCATCACCCACTCGGCCAGCCGCGCGTACTTGGATAGCCCGATCACGTTGGTGTGCTCGTTGGGCATGACGCCGATCCAGATCTTGCCGATGACCGGACAGAAGTGGTGGCTGCAGGCGCTGCGCACGGTGATCGGCCCCACGATCATCAACTCGTTCAGGTGCTCGGCATTGGGAAATTCAGTGATGGGCGGCTGCTTGGTGTAGCGACCCTTGAATACCTCGCTGACGTACATCTTGGCCACTCGGCGCGCGGTGTCGTTGGTGTTGTGGTCGCTCGCGGTGTCGATGACCATGCTGTCGAGCACAGCCTGCATCTTGCCTTCCACTTCGTCGAGCAGTTGTTCCAGTTCACCCGGTTCGATGAACGCGGCAATGTTGTCGTTGGAGTGGAATCGCTTGCGCGAGGCCTTGAT
>DATNCB010000825.1:0-1153 GCA_035571715.1 Ramlibacter sp. | reverse complement strand
TCGAGGTAGACAACGCGGGTCGCCAAGCGCTTGACCTGGCCCAGGTTGTGGCTCGCGAAGACCAGCGTCATGCCGGCTTGCGCGAACTCCGCCATCAGCGCCTCGACCTCGCGCTTGGCATGCGGGTCCAGGCTCGAGGTGGGCTCGTCCAGGAACAGCACGTCGGGCTGCAGGCTCCAGGCCCGCGCCAGGGCCAGGCGCTGTTGCTGGCCCCCGGACAAGGCCCGCGCGCTGCGCAGCGCCACCTCGGCCAGGCCGACGCGGCTCAGCGCGAGCAGCGCGCGCTCCTTCGCGAGGGTCCAGACGGCGCCACGAATCCACAAGCCGAGCGCGACGTTGTTGACCACCGAAGTCCTGAGCATGTGCGGCCGCTGGAACAGCATCGCCTGGCGCTTGGCACTGTCACGCAGGATCGATCCGCGGGCCGGCCGCAACAAGCCGTGCAACACCCTCAACAGGGTGCTCTTGCCGCTGCCGTTGGAGCCGATCAGGGCAAGCCGTTCGCCCTCGCCCACCCGAAGGTCGACATGCACCAGTGCGTGGACGGCACCGAAATCCACATCCACCGCCTTGAGCTGGATGAGGCTGCTCATACCGGCGCGCCTTCCAGCGCCAGCAGCCGGTCATCGCTGCCGATGCGCCAGCGCCGGACCAGCGCGATCACCGCATTGAGCGCCAGCACCGTGCCCAGCAGCACGATCCCCAGCGCCAGTGCCAGCGGCAGATCCCCCTTGCTGGTTTCCAGTGCGATCGCCGTCGTCATCACGCGCGTGAACCCATCGATGTTCCCGCCGACGATCATCACCGCGCCGACCTCGGAAATGGCGCGGCCGAACGCGGCGATCACGACCGTGAGAAGCGCGTACCGCTCATCCCACGCCAGCAACAGGCTTCGAAGCAGCGGCCGCGCACCCAGCGAGCGCAACTGCTCGCCCGCAACCGAATCCACGTCCTCGACGGTCTGGCGCGTCAACGCCGTCACCACGGGCAGCACGAGGACGGCTTGCGCCAGCGCCATCGCCTTGAAAGAAAAAAGCCAGCCCAGGAAACCCAATGGGCCGGCGCGTGACAGCAACAGGTAGACCACCAGGCCGACGACGACCGAGGGCAGCGCCAATAGCGTGTTGAGCAGCGTCAGCAGTGCGCCGCGTCC
>DATNCB010000824.1:0-1028 GCA_035571715.1 Ramlibacter sp. | reverse complement strand
ATGGTGGAGATGCTGGGCGTGAACCTGCCGCGGGTGCAGACGGCCGTGTTCGGGCTCGGCTGCGCGCTGGCTGCGATCGCCGGCGTCCTGGCGGCACCCTTGTGGGCCGTGTCGCCGTCGATGGCGGCCAACGCGATCATGCCCGCCTTTGTGGTGGTGGCGATCGGCGGCCTCGGATCGTTCGGCGGCGCCGTGGTGGCCGGCCTCGCGGTGGGCGTCGTCATGTCGCTCACGATCCAGTTCAAGCCGGATGCGGCCGCCGCATCCATGTATGCCTTCATGTTCCTGGTCATGCTGCTGCGTCCGCGCGGCCTGTTCGGCGAACGCTGGGAGCGCTTCGAATGAAGCCGCAACGTCTCTGGGAACATCCGATCGCGGTTATCGCGGCGATGCTGGTCGGCATCTCGGGCATCGCCTACGCGATGGGCATGCCCATCAACCCGATCACGCAGATCGCCATCTACACCCTGTACGGCGGCGGCGTGAACTTCCTCATCGGCTACCTGGGCCTGGTGCCCTTCGGCGCTTCCTTCTTCTTCGGCTGCGCGAGCTACGCAGTGGCCATCGGCGCCGGCGCCTATTCCAGCGGCAACGAGATCGAACTCCTGCTGGCGGCCGCTGTGTTCTCGGTCCTGCTGGCGCTGGCGGTGGGCGCCGTCATCTTGCGGCGGCGCGGCCTGTATTTCTCGCTGCTAACACTGGCCTGCTCCCAGATCGCGTTCGAAGTGGCGTTCAAATGGACCAGCGTGACCGGTGGCGAGAACGGCCTGCAGAACGTGGCGCGCCCCCTGTTCGGTTCGGCGCTGGCGTTCCACGTTTTCACCATCGCAGTGGTGCTGGCCCTGCTGTGGGGGCTGTGGCGGCTGGCCCATGCACCGTTCGGACGCGTGATGCAGGCGCTGCGCGACAACGAGCAACGCGTCACCAGCCTGGGCTACAACACCTACATGATCAAGCTGATCGCGGTGGTGATCGCCGGCGGTGCGATCGGGGTGGCAGGCGGCCTGATGGCGCTGCTGCTGCAGGGC
>DATNCB010000823.1:0-1418 GCA_035571715.1 Ramlibacter sp. | reverse complement strand
CACTCGGCAGTTGCCTGGTCGTACGCGCTGGCTGGCTGCCGGCGTCGGGATCGGCCTGCTGGGCGCGCTCGGGCTTGCCTTGACGGCCCAGAACGTGAGCAGCTGGTTCGATGGATTGGGGCAGGACGTGGTCAACATTGGGGTGCTGTCGCTGGCGCTGTCGATGTTGCTGTGGCACTGCATCTGGGTGGCGGCGCATTCCAAGGACATGGCCGGCGTAGCGCGCAGGCTGGGCGCGTCGGTGCAGGAAGGACAGCGCAAGCCATGGGCGCTCCTGATCGCGGTCGCTCTCGCGGTCCTGCGCGAAGGGGCGGAAACAGTGCTCTTCGTGGGCGGTGCACTCACTGCTTCCACAGACACGAGCCTCGGCGAAGTGGTGCTCTCGTGCCTGGTGGGTGTGGGCCTGGGCGTTGGCGCCGGCTGGGCCATTTATGGCGGGCTGTCGCGCGTGCCTGTCAGGCACCTGTTTGCGACGACCAACGCGCTCATTGCGATACTGGCCGGCTCGATCGCGAGCCAGCTCGTCAAATCACTCACGCAGGCGGGTTTCATCGAGCGGTGGACTTCGCCGATCTGGGACACCTCCGCGATGCTTGCGCCCGACTCCGCCCTGGGCACCTTCCTGCATGCGCTGATGGGCTATGACGCGCGGCCGTCGGCTGCGCAGCTGGCCTCCTACCTGGCAGTCCTGGCCTTGATCTACACGGGCACCCGGCTGCTGCGGCACTCGCCTTCATCTTCGCCGTAGCGGACCCGCGCGGCTTCTCGATTTTCTTTCACTAACTGGAGTTTTTATGCGAACCGCCATCCAGGCGGGGGCGCTGGCTGCCCTCGTCCTGTCCTGCCTCACCGTCCCGACGATATCGCTCGCGGGCCCTGCAGATGACGTCAAGTCTCCGATCGTCGAAGAAGGCGAAAGAGAAATCGAATTCAAGACCGGCACCGCCAAGGCGCGTGATGGCAGCCGCGAGACCGAGTACGCCCTCGCACTAGGATGGGGTGTCAACCGCTGGTGGTTCACCGAGCTGGAGGCCAAGTGGCACAAGGAACCCGGCGCCGTGCACACCTTCGACGCATGGGAGTGGGAAAACAGGTTCCAGCTCACGGAAACGGGCAAGTATCCGGTAGATGTCGGCTTCCTGCTGGAGATCGAACGCCCCAAGGACGGCAGTGAGGGATACGAGTACCGATGGGGTCCGCTGCTGCAGGCGGACATCGGCACTGATGTGCAGGCCAACCTGAACTTGCTGATTGAAAAGCACATCCGCGCGAGCACTGCCCAGGCGGCGGAACTGGGATATCAATGGCAGGTCAAGTACCGCTGGCGTCCCGAGTTCGAGTTCGGCGCGCAAGGCTTCGGCGACGTCGGACCGTGGAACCATTGGGAGCCGCACTCGGAGCAGCCGCACATCGCCGGG
>DATNCB010000822.1:0-2327 GCA_035571715.1 Ramlibacter sp. | reverse complement strand
CGTCGAGGTCTCGAAGGAGCCGATGCTGCTGTCGTCGCCGATGAAGATGTGGCAGGCCCGCGCCCGCGAATGCGCGTACGGGAAGTCGAAGCGCAGCCAGCCGCGCTCGCCCAGGACCGAGAACTGCTGGTGCGTCGTCATTGCCGGACCGCTCTGGGTGCCGACCGAAAAGGTCGCGTGGCGCGCGCCGTAATCGAGCAGCACGGTGGTCAGGCGGTCGGTACGAAAGTTCGGGTCGCGATCGATGGCCGCCACCACGCGCGATGGTGCCTGCCCGAACACGAGGTTGCTAGCGCTGATGATGTAGGAGCCCAGGTCGTATAGCGCGCCGCCACCGGCCGCCGGATTGTTTCGGATATCCGCGGGGTCGAAGAACTGCCGCGCGAGCGTCCCCTGCACGGCTCGGGGTTGGCCGATCGTGCCGTCGCGCAGTACGCCTTCGAGCGCTTGCCATTGCGGGTGGTTGCGAAAGACGAAGGCCTCCTCGATGTGGCGGCCGGCCCGCTCGCGCGCCTGGATCAGCGCCGTTACCTGCGAGGACGAGAGGCACAGCGGTTTTTCGCACAGCACGTGCTTGCCGGAGCGCAGCGCGCGCTCGCACCACTCGAAGTGCAGGTCGTTGGGCAGCGGGATGTAGACCGCTTCCACTTGCGGGTTGTCCAAGAGCGCCTGATACGACCCGTGCGCATGCTCGATGCCGTGCTCGAGGGCATAGCTCGCTGCCTTGTCCGCGTCGCGCGAGGCCACGGCAACGAGAACGGCACTGCCGGCGCCGGCGAACGCCGGAATCGTCTTCTCCCTGGCAATGCGCGCGAGGCCCAGCACGCCCCATCGCACCGGCCGCTGCGTGATGCTGGTCTTGCTCATGAGGCCCCCTCGTTGACAGTATCGATGACCGTAAGCGTCACCGCGTTGTGGAAGATATGGCAGGCGTACTCGCTCTCGGGCGCGCCTTGCGCCGCGAAGTTGCGGGGGTGCAACTCACCGGCGGCGAGTGCGCTGACGGCTTCTGCGTCGTAGCTGGTGACCAGCAGTGCCGAGTCCAGTGCGCCGTCGCGGCCGCGGATCGCCTGCTCTCGCGTCATGCCCGCGTCGATTGCGGCGGCGAAGAGCCGGGCGCTGGCGATCCCGGGCTGCGCCGCCACATGCGGCAGCACCTCCCTGGTGAGCCAGTCGTGCAGCGCTTGGCGCCGCGCCGGCTCGGCCGAGAAACGGACCAGTAGGGCCGCGCTTCCAAGCCCCGCGCCAAAGCTGGCTACAACGCTGCAGAGCGCACGCCGCATGCCGATATAGCTCTTCATCATCCTGGCGGTCCATGGCGTCGGGCTGTTCAGGCGTGCCAGGTAGGCGGACGAAGAGAGCGTGGCGAGTTCCCGCACCTCGTACATCACGAAGTAGCGCGGCGTACCGGCAGCGGCGGTCCAGCGGCTGCCACGCAGGAAACCCGGGATCGCCAGCCGTTCCGGCAGGTGCTCGCGGGTGTGCCAGTCGTCGTGTTCGGCGATGGCATCGCCGGCGATGTCGAACAGGAGGAGCAGCGCGGCCTTGGGTTTGGGACTCATGGCATTGGGGGTTGAGTTCAGCCGGCTTGGGCCGGTCTGTCGGTCGTCCCAGCTTCGTGCCGCCGCGCCGCAAGGTAGACGTTGCGCATTCGGGAGACGTGGTCGTCCAGAATGGCCTCGGCGCGATCGAGATCGCCCTTGACGAAAGCCGCCACGATCGCCCGGTGTTCGGTCATCGCCTTGTTGCGGCGGAGCGGATCGCTGTTCATCACGTTGTACGTGCGCAAGGCGGCGATGCGGCCCGAAATCAGCGCATAGGCGTTGATCAAGTACACGTTGCCGCTGTTTTCCGCGATGCACTGGTGAAACGCCGTGTCCCCGCGAGCCATTGCCAGCCGGTCGCCGGTTGCCTGCGCCCGTTCCATCGCATAGACCGCTTTCCGCAACTGCGTCAGCGTTTCTTCGCGCCGTCGCGCGAAGCTCAGGCGCAGCGCGGTAGTCTCCATAACCCGGCGAAACACGCATAGCTCGCCGACGTCTTCTTCGGATGGCATGAAGACAAAGCTGCCGGCCTGCGGCCGGATCTCGATCAGGCCCTGCAACTGCAGGACGTTGAGCGCTTCGCGCACCGGTGTGCGGCTCACCCCCAGCGCGGCGGCCAGCTTCAGCTCCGACAGTGCCTCCCCGAGCTTGAACTCGCCGTCCTGGATGGCCGTGCGGATGCGCTCCGTGACCTGGATGCCCAGCGAGCCGCCCGCGGCGCCGCGCGCTTTGGCACGCGCGGGACCCGCCTTCGCCGGCGGCGTCTTCTTCAGGATGATCACA
>DATNCB010000821.1:0-3273 GCA_035571715.1 Ramlibacter sp. | reverse complement strand
ACCGCCTTTTCCGCGGCATCCCGGATCAGCGCTTCGGTGAAGTCCATCAGGTCGCGGTAGTTCCAGTACGCCGCATAGAACTCCATCATGGTGAACTCGGGGTTGTGGCGCACCGAGATGCCTTCGTTGCGGTAGCTGCGGTTGATCTCGAACACCCGCTCGAAGCCCCCGACGATCAGCCGCTTCAAGTACAGCTCGGGTGCGATGCGCAGGAACATCTCCTGGTCCAGCGCGTTGTGATGCGTGACGAAGGGCTTCGCGTTGGCGCCGCCCGGAATGGGATGCAGCATCGGCGTCTCGACTTCCAGGAAACCGTGCGAGACCATGAATTCGCGGATGCCGCTGACGGCCTTGCTGCGTGCCACGAAGCGGTCGCGCGCGGCCGGGTCCATCATCAGGTCCACGTAACGCTGGCGGTACTTCAGTTCCTGGTCCGCCACGCCATGGAACTTGTCGGGCATCGGGCGCAGGCTCTTCGTGAGCAGGCGGATGCTGCTCGCGTGCAGCGACAGCTCGCCGGTGCGCGTCTTGAACAGCTTGCCCTCGGCGCCGATGATGTCGCCCAGGTCCCAGTGCTTGAAGGCGGCGTAGGTTTCCTCGCCCACGTCGTCTCGGGTGACGTAGATCTGGAACCGCCCGGTGGCGTCCTGCAGCGTGGCGAAGCTGGCCTTGCCCATCACCCGCTTGAGCATCATGCGGCCGGCGACGCTGATCTGGATATCTTCCTCGACCAGCAGTTCAGCCGTCTTGGCGCCATGGTGCGCCTGCAGGTCCGCCGCGTGATGGCCGGGCTTGAAATCATTGGGGAAGGCCACGCCTTTGCCTTGGCGCTGGGCCTCTCTGAGGGCCTTGAGCTTCTCGCGGCGCTCGGCGATGAGCTGGTTTTCGTCGGTGGCGGGCGCGGTCGGTGCAGGGGGATTCTTGTCGGACATGGGAAAGGAGGGAAAGGAGAGGGCGGGGTCAAACCGTTGATTTTAGTTTTTTGGCGGATGCGCCCGCGTGCCCTCGATAATTCACGCCATGTTTTTGAAAGCCGGCGCTCTGTCCCTGGCCCTGCTGCTGGCCAGCAGGCTGCTCGGGCTGGCGCGCGAGTCCGCGCAGGCGGCGGCCTTCGGCACCTCCGGCCTGGCCGACGTGGCGGTGCTGATGCTCACCTTGCCGGACTGGCTGGCCGGCGTGCTGGCCAGCGGGGCGCTGGCCTATGTCCTGGTGCCGGTCTGGGCGGGGCAGACGCGGGCACACGTAACGGCAATCGAACGCAAGGTCGGCTGGGGTCTGCTGGCGGGAGGCAGCGCGCTGGCCCTCTCGCTGCTGCTGTGGCGCCACAGCGCAGTCGAATTGCTCGCCAGCGGATTGCCCCCCGCCATGCTGCCGGCGGCTGCCAGCGCGATGGTGTGGAGTGCGCTCGCCTTGCCGGCCGCTTTGCTGGCGGCCTTGTGGGCAACCCGGTTGCAGCACGAACGCGACTTCACCGGCATGTACTCGGCCAACCTCGTGGTCAACGCCATCCTGATTGCCGCGATCCTGTGGGCGGCGACGCGCCATCCCGTGATCGAAGCGATGCCGTGGCTGGGTGCCGGCCTGCTTGCGGCGATGCTCCTGCGGCTGGCCTGGCTGCGCTGGCGCACCCCCCAGCTGGCGGACGAGCCGGGTCCCGCGCCCACAGACATTGCCGTGCTGCCAGGTCCGCCGGTGTGGCTTTGGGCGGTGCTGTCGGCCGGCCTGCCACTGGCCTTGCCATTCGCGGCACGCTCGGTCGCTTCCCAGGCCGGCGAGGGCGCGTTGGCGACGTTCAACTACGCCTGGAAGCTGGTCGAGCTTCCACTGATCCTCGCCATCCAGCTGGTTGCGACGCTCGCCTTTCCGGCCATTGCAAAGGCACTGGCGCGCGGCGACTCGGCGGCCACGGAAGGCGCCTTGCGTAGCGCGATCGCACTCGCATGGGCGTTGGCCTGCGCCGCTGCGGCAACATTGCTGGTGGGCGCGCCGGCTATTGCACAACTGCTGTTCGGGTGGGGACGCATGCAGCCGCAGGCACTGGCCCGGATCGCCCATTGGGGCGCGGTCGGCGCATGGGGGCTGTTGCCGCAAGCCTTGATCGCGGTGGCCCTGACGGTGCTGGCGGCACGCGGCCGGATGAAAGCCGCGGTGTTGGCGTATAGCCTGGCGCTGGCACTGCTTCTGGCGTACGCGGCGCGCGGTGCAAGTGATGGTGCCGCGCTGATGGTCCTGCTCAATTTGCTGCTCGGTTTGGTGGCAGTCGTGGTGCTCGCTGCGCTGGGGCCGCAGGCGCGGGCCTGGTTGCCCTGGCGATCGATGGCGATCTCGTTCGCGTGCCTGCTGGCACTGGCGGGCCTGGCCACGCAGTCATGGCTGCCCGCCTCATCGGCGTTGTGGCTCGGCCTGCTGGTGGCGGGACTGGCAGGCCTGGCCGTGATGGGCGCTACCTGGTGGGGAAGCGCCGATCTGCGCGCAGCCCTGGCGCGATAATTGACGGTTCCCCATGCTTGAACTGATCCAGATTTCGAACGATCCGGCGTTCGCGCGCCGCTGCGACGCGCTTGGCGGCTTCCGGCTTTTTGTCGACCTGGAGCGGCTGGGCAAAGCCGAGCGGCAGGCCGGGCGCAGCACCTTCATCAGCATCCACAGCCTCGAGGACGTCGGCCGCATCAAGCAAGTGCTGCGCCGTTCACCCTTGATGGTCCGCGTCAATCCGCCCAATGCCGCCACCGCTGCGGAGGTCGAGGCCGTGCTGGCTCAAGGCGCCGACCTGTTGATGCTGCCCATGTTCACCGAGGCGCAGCAATTGCGCGAATTCGCAGCCCTGGTGGCTGGGCGCGCTCCGATCGTGCCGCTGCTGGAGACCGGTGCGGCGCTAGCATGCCTCGACGACTGGATCGCCACGCCCGGCCTGGCCGAGGTGTATGTCGGCCTCAATGATCTGCACCTGTCGCTGGGCCATCGGTTCATGTTCGAACCGCTGGCCCTGGGAATGGTCGATCGGGTCGCGGCGGCGGCCAAACGCCAGGGCCTGCGTTTCGGATTCGGCGGCATCGCCCGGGTCGACGAGGGTCAGCTTCCGGGCCGGGACGTGATTGCGGAGCACCTGCGGCTCGGTTCAGGTTCGGTGATCCTCTCGCGCACTTTTCACCGCGGCGAGGACAGCGACGCTTTCGAGGCCGAAGTCGGCAAGCTGCGGCAAGCCGAGCAGGAACTCGCGCGGCGTTCGCCGGCGCAGATAGACGCCGACACCCGGCGCATCGCTGCTCTCAT
>DATNCB010000820.1:0-2413 GCA_035571715.1 Ramlibacter sp. | reverse complement strand
ATGGCCGCCGGCCTCGTCACCGACGAGAGGGCGCGTGTGCTGGATGCGGCGGGCCATCCGATGGCCGGCCTGTGGGCCTGCGGCAATGACATGCACTCGCTGATGGACGGGGCCTATCCCGGCCCGGGGATCACGCTCGGTCCGGCGCTCGTTTTTGGTTACATCGCGGCGTGCGATGCCTGTTCGGAAGCGGCCAACCCAGGGTAAACGCCTATAAGCGCGCAATATAGGTGGCGTCGGAAAACGGTAGTTTTCCAACAGGGTGACGATTCCTACACTTACCGGCATGACGAACGTGCCATCGCCCCTCGCCCTCGACCTCACCGATGGCGCATCCGCCTTAAGCGAACTGCCCCAGAATCGCCTGCTGCTGGGCGGCCGCTGGACCGACGGCGCCGACCATATGGCTGTGCTCGACAAGTACCGCCTGACCGCTTGCAGCCGTCTGCACCTTGCCTCGCACGAGCAGGTACGCGGCGCGGTGGCCGCGGCTCAACAGGCCTTTGCGGCGAGCCGGCTGACGCCTTACGAACGCGGCGCCATTCTCGACCGCACGGCGGCCATTCTCGAACGCGACGCCGCACGCCTGGTGAGCACGCTGCAGTCTGAAGGCGGCTTCACGCTCACCGACTCGCAGGGCGAGCTGAGGCGCTGCCTGCAAACCTTCCGCTTGTCCGCCGAAGAAGCGCGGCGCTTCGTCGGCGAGATGATCCCGCTGGAAGGCGCACCGATGCAGGCCGGCCGGATCGGATTCACGCTGCGCATGCCGCTGGGCGTGGTGTGCGCCATCACGCCGTTCAATGCGCCCTTGAACACGGTGGCCCACAAGGTGGCGCCAGCGCTGGCCGCCGGCAACGCGGTGGTGCTCAAGCCTTCCAGCAATACGCCCGGTATCGCGAACCTGATGGCCGAGGCGCTGCTCGAAGCGGGGCTGCCGCCGGCCCTGATTTCAGTGGTGCATGGCGGGGGCAACGTGGCGCAGTGGCTGGTCGACGAGCCGGCGATCCGGTTCTTCGCTTTCACCGGTAGCACCGAGGTCGGCCGCTCGATCCAGCAGCGCGCCGGCCTGCGCCGCACGCAGATGGAACTGGGCAGCATCGCCTTCACCATCCTTTGCGACGATGCGAACCTCGACACCGCGCTGCCCAAGCTGGCGGCCGCCGGTTATCGCAAGGCCGGCCAGGTCTGCACGTCGGTGCAGCTCCTGCTCGTGCACCGCTCGCGGCTGGCAGAGGTGGAAACGGGCCTCGCGGCGCTGGTGCGCGAATTGCCGTTTGGCGACCCGCACGATCCCAAGACCCTGGTCGGACCAGTCATCAACGTGGCCTCGGCCGAGCGGATCGAGCGCTGGATCGACGAAGCGCTGGCGCGCGGCGCGCGGCGCCTGGCGGGCGGACGGCGCCAGGGCGCGGTCGTGCCGCCGACGCTGCTGGCCGACGTGGACGAGTCGATGCCGGTCAGCTGCCAGGAAGTGTTCGGCCCCGTGATGTCGATCGTGCCGTTCGACACGCTGGAAGAAGCGATCGACCGGGTCAATGCCACACCTTATGGCCTGGCCACCGGCCTGTTTACCAACCGGCTTGACGCGGCTCTGAAGGCCGCGCGAAGATTGGTGGTAGGCGGCGTGCACATCAACGAGACTTCCAGCTCGCGCGTCGACCTGATGCCGTACGGCGGCTCCAAGGACAGCGGGTTCGGCCGCGAGGGTCCGCACTACGCAATGCGTGAGATGAGCGAGGAGCGTCTGATCACGCTGACGACATGACCGCCGGCATCCGCAACCAACAGGCCGCAGGCGCAGGAGCAATGCCATGGCGATGATGAAGGGCGGCCAGCTGATCGCCGAAACGCTGGTCAACGAGAAGGTGCCGTATGTGTTCGGCATCTGCGGCCATGGCAACGTCGGCATCCTGGATGCGCTGTACGACGTGAAAGACCGCTTGCAGCTGGTGTCGCCGCGGCACGAGCAGTGCGCCGGTCACATGGCCGACGCGTACTTCCGGGTCAAGCACCGCCCGGTCGCCACGCTCACCTCGACCGGCCCCGGCTCGGCCAACCTGGTGATGTCGCTGGCCACGGCGCTGTCGGACTCGTCGGCTTTCATGGCGATCACGGCCAACGTGCCAACGTCGCAGCACAACCGCGCGCCGTTCCAGGAGCTGTACAAGCACAACCAGGCCGACTTCGCGCAGGTGATGCGCCCCGTCGTCAAGCGCGCCTTCCAGCCTTCGCGCGTGGAGATGCTGCCGCTGGCACTGCGCCAGGCGATGGACACCATGGTCACCGGCCGGCCTGGCCCGGTGAACCTGGACATTCCGTACAACGTGTTCCAGGAAGAGGCCGACGTGCAGGTGCCGCCGCATTCGCACCTGGACCGCCCGCACCGCCCCGGCGCGAGCGATGCCGACATCGC
>DATNCB010000819.1:0-3199 GCA_035571715.1 Ramlibacter sp. | reverse complement strand
GTCGTCGATGGCGTAGCGGCGGTCATGGCCGGGGCGGTCCTTGACGTGGGTCACCAGTTCCCGGCGCGGGCGTTGATCCGCGCTGGGCCTCAAGCTGTCCAGCGCATCGCAGATCGCGTGCACCACCGACAGGTTGTTGCGCTCGGAACGGCCTCCGATGTTGTAGCTCTCCCCGGGGCGGCCGGCCGTGAGCACGGCCCGCAGCGCCAGGCAATGGTCGTCCACGTGCAGCCAGTCGCGCACCTGCTGGCCGTCACCGTACACCGGTAGCGGCTTGCCGTGCAGCGCATTGTTGATCACCAGCGGAATCAGCTTTTCGGGGAACTGCCGCGGTCCGTAGTTGTTGGAACAGTTGGTGGTGAGCGTCGGCAGGCCGAAGGTGTGATGCCAGGCTCGCACGAAATGGTCGGACGCCGCTTTCGAAGCCGAGTAGGGGCTGTTGGGCTCGTAGCGATGTGCCTCGGAGAACGCCGGCGCCCCTGGCGCGAGCGAACCGAAAACCTCGTCGGTTGAAACATGCAGGAAGCGGAAATCCGACTGTTCGCGGGGTGGCAATGCGCGCCACCAGGCATGCACGGTCTCCAGCAGCTTCAAGGTGCCGACCACGTTGGTCTGCGCGAAGGCCAGCGGGCCGGAGATCGAGCGGTCGACGTGGCTTTCGGCCGCGAAGTTGACGATCGCGCGCGGCCGATGGTCGCCGAGCAGACGCTCGATCAGCGCCTGGTCGCCGATGTCCCCGCGCACGAACGTGTATCGGGGGTCTTGTGCCACCGCCGCGAGATTGCCGGGGTGGCCGGCATATGTGAGTAGGTCGAGATTGAGGACGGGCTCGGCCGAGTCGGCCATCCAGCCGAGCACGAAGGCGGATCCAATGAAGCCGCAGCCACCTGTAACTACAATCATAGGTTTTCCCCAATATTGCAAAGCTCGAGTTGTCTAGTCCGATTGTAAGTGCCACCTCCGCGAATGACGCCGCCCGACCGGGGCGGATCACCGTGTCCGTGGTGATCCACGGACACACACCGGCGGTCGAACGCCTGTTGCGCCGGCTGTGCGAAAGCCATGGAGGGCTGATCGCGCATTGCGTTTTGACCCACAACCTGGCAGGGGCTCCCTTCGCGCCTCCGCCGGGGGGTTGGCCTTTTCAATTTACCGAAGTATTCAATCCGATGCCGCTCGGATTCGGTGCCAACCACAATCAGGCATTCGAACATTGCGTCACCGACTTCTTCTGCGTCATCAATCCCGACGTCGAACTGGCCGGGGCCGAGCTTTGGGCAGCCTTGCTGCGAGAGGCCAGCCGGCCTGGCACGGGGCTGGCGTACCCTCGCCTTCTCAATCCAGACGGCAGTTGCCAGGACAACGAGCGCGAAGCGGTCACCCCGACAGCGCTGCTGCGCCGCCATGTGCTCAAGCAACCGCAACGCCGGGTGGACTGGATCAGCGCTGCTTTCTGGCTGGTGCCCGCGCAGGTGTACCGCCGCCTGGGTGGGTTCGATGAGCGATTCTTCATGTACTGCGAGGACACCGACTTTTGCTTGCGTCTGCAGCTGGCCGGTCTGGCGCTGCGGCGGGCGGACGTGGCTGTAATGCATGAGGCCCGGCGAGACAGCCATCGGCCAGGGCGCCAGCTGGCCTGGCACCTGAAAAGCCTGATGCGGCTGTGGTCGGGTCCGGTGTTGCGGCAGTACCTTGCGAGCGGTGCCGCCGGCTGAGAAGTGTAATAAAGCGCGACAATAGCGCGGCATGCTTTTTCTGCTGATCCTGTGCTTTGCAAGCGCGTTCCTGGCGACCGCGGTGCTGGTCCGTTATGGACGCGGCCACACCTACCGGTATGCCAGCACCAAGCCTCAGCGCTTTCACACCGGCAACGTGCCACGCCTGGGCGGTGTCGCCATGCTCGTTTCCTGCACTGTCGGATGGACGTGGTTGGTCGTTTCCGCGCAATTGAGGTTTTCCAACCAGATCGGCATGGAAGCAACGGCGGCCGCATCGCTGTGGCTGGTGGCATTCCTCACCGTGGCGGCCGGCGTGTACGAAGACCTCACGCAACGGCTGCGAGCTCGCTATCGGCTGCTGCTGACGGTGGCGACTGCCGCAGTGGCTTGCTGGCTGCTGCAAATGTCGGTGCCGCGCCTGGACCTGGTCGCACTGGACCGGTGGTGGACCGCCAATGCGTGGCTCGGGCTGGGCCTGGCGGTGATTGCCGTCAGCGGGCTGCCACATGCCTTTAACCTGATCGACGGCTACAACGGGCTGGCGGGCATCGTGGCCCTGGTGTGCTGCTTCGCGCTGGCTTATGTGGCCCTTCAGGTGGGCGACCGGCAACTGGCGGCCGCGGTGCTCGTGCTCGCCGGCGCGACGGCGGGCTTCCTGGTCTGGAATTATCCGGGCGGCCTCATTTTTGCCGGAGACGGCGGCGCGTATCTGTGGGGGGTGGTGATCGCCATCACCAGCGTCATGCTGGTCATGCAGCATCCCCAGGTATCTCCCTGGTTCCCGGTGCTGCTGTTGATCTATCCGGTGTGGGAAACGATGTTCTCGATCTACCGCAAGGCCGCTCGCGGCCAGTCACCCGGCTTGGCGGACGCCTTGCACTTTCACCAACTGATTTACCGGCGCATTGTGCGCGGAGTGTTCGACGACGACGAGGCACGCCGCATGCTGATGCGCAACAATCGCACCTCGCCTTACCTTTGGGGCTTCGCCCTGCTGACGGTGATGCCCGCCGTGCTTTTCTGGAACAACACGCTGGTGCTGATGGCGTTCTGCCTGTTGTTCGTTGTCTCGTACACCTACGCTTACTACAGCATCATCCGTTTCAAGGTGCCCCGCTGGATCAGACGGTAGGGACGCCGCGCTGCATGCGGCACAATTCGGCACTGGCCGATCAACCCCGTTTCCCATGCCCGACGTTCTGAACATCGCACCTCGCGACAAGGCCGAAATCCTGGCCCAGGCGCTGCCGTATATCCGCCGCTTCCATGGCAAGACCATGGTGATCAAGTACGGCGGCAACGCCATGACCGACCCCGAGCTCCAGGCCGATTTTGCCGAGGACGTGGTGCTGCTCAAGCTGGTGGGCATCAACCCGGTGGTGGTGCACGGCGGCGGGCCGCAGATCGAGGCGGCACTGGGCCGGCTGGGCAAGAAGGGCCACTTCATCCAGGGCATGCGGGTGACCGATGCCGAGACCATG
>DATNCB010000818.1:0-12642 GCA_035571715.1 Ramlibacter sp. | reverse complement strand
CCGCCAGGCCGACGCCGCCTGCACGCTGGCCGCCGCGGCCGGCGGCTCGTTCCATCTGGAGTTCGGCGAGTCGCAATGGGCCGTCACGCCGGGACAATCCGCCGTGCTCTACGACGGCGATATCTGCCTCGGCGGCGGCGTTATTTCAGCCGCCCAGGGATTGTCATTGCGAGCGGTTTCGACAAGCTCAAGCCCGGCTTGAGCCGTGGCGAGTTGTGCGGAACCCATCGCTGGCGGCGAAGAAGCCTTGCGCGGCGAGGTGCGGGCAAGATGTTCATGGATTAGAGCGAACCCGAAGCACATGGAGACCCGCAGATGATCGTCAGACGATTTGTCGACACCCCCGCCGGCACGCTGCACTGCGCGATTGCCGGCACCGGACGGCCGGTGCTGCTGCTGCACCAGACGCCGCGTTCCTGGGACGAATATCGCGATGTGCTGCCGCTGCTGGGACGCGAGGTCCAGGCGATCGCGGTCGACACCATCGGCTTCGGCGACTCCTGCAAGCCGCCGCTCGGCCACGATTCGATCGAGCATTGGGCGGCCGTTTCGGTCGGGCTGCTCGACGCGCTTGGCATCGAGCGGTTCGCCGTCGTGGGCCATCACACGGGGGCGGTGATAGCCACCGAAATCGCGGCCGCGTTCCCCCAGCGCGTCGAGGCCGCCGTGCTTTCAGCGTCTGCGCTCGTAGACGCCGCCTTTCGCGCGCGCCATGCGAAGCCCTCGAGAATCGACAACGTGCAGCGCAACGCGGACGGCTCGCACCTGAGCGAGCTATGGCGCATTCGCCAGCCCTGGTACCCGCGGGGCGACATCGATCTGCTCGAGCGCTTCGTGGCCGATGCGGTCAAGGCCGGCCCGCGCGCAGCCGAGGGGCACGCGGTCGTAGCACGTTACGTCATGGAAACCCGGCTGCCGCTGATCCGCTGTCCGGTGCTGGTGATCGCGCCGACCCAGGACCCGCATGCTTATCCGCAGGCCAAGCCGCTGGCCGACGCGATTGCCGGCTGCCGATATGTCGAGATCGAAGGCGGGATGGTGCCGCTGCCGGACCAGATGCCGGAGCCCTTCGCACGTCATGTCCTGGAATTCCTGCGGTCGCTTCCTGCATAACCTCATGCGTTATGCCGTCAAAGGGGTTATCCCTAGAAGAGCGTGTAACAGGCGGGAATCTGAGTATAAGTTGCCTAACAAATGCAGCGTGCGTGCTGATAAGGTTTACAGTCCGCGAAAGCAGGCGTCCCCGGCATGGCCGCGGCGGCGCCCGAAGTTCGGCCGAATCGCGCCGCAGAAAACAATTTGAGGAACATTCGTGGCTCAAGGCAAGAAGGTCCTGATCATCGAGGATGAGCAGATATTCGCCGAGAACCTGCAGACGCATTTCGAGCGTCGCGGTTGGGATGCGCGGATCGCTTGCAACGGCAAACTGGCCGTGATTGCGGCCGACGAGTTCATGCCCGAATTGATCCTGCTCGACTTTCACTTGCCCGACATGAACGGCTTCGAAGTGCTCGACGCCATCCGGGCCGGAAATCACTGCTGCGGCTGCGTGCTCATGACGGGCCATCCCACCGACACGGTGCTGGCCGACGCCCAGCGGTATGGGATCGGCCGCATCTTGTGCAAGCCCTTCCCCTTGTCGACACTCGAGGGCCAGCTGCTGGCCACGGCAGCTGAGTTTTCTGCGGCCGGTTCCGCTCCGGTCACGCCTTCCGCCAATCCCGCGGCAAGATAGCTGGCCGGCCCGCGGCGGTTTCTCGCCGCCACAAATGCCGCATCGGTAGCGCGGGGAAATTGCCCCAACCCCGGGTATTCCCCGGCGTTTTTCGATGTTCCCCACTCGGTAGTCCACGCTCGAGTTGAGGGCTGTCGTCCTTCGTCTTACTCCGGCGTTTAGTTCCCCCCAGGTACCAAATGTAAGTTGGCACGGTTGATGCTGATACAAATTATTGCCAGACCTTGCTTTGAAGTTTAGGCACGTGTTTACGGCGATATGTGCAAAAACCCAGCTACACCATTTGGAAGGTGCAACCATGAAGATATCTAAGAAGAGCTGGCAGGAGCAAAGCCTTGCCAGAAGGTGGTTCAAAACCACAGCCGCGTTTACTGCTGTGCTTGGAGCTTTTGCCTCGCAGGCCGCACCGCTCGACTACTTCGGCCAGCCGCCGACCACCGATCCCTCCGCATATACGGATCAGCCGCTTAATCCGGCGGCAGCATTGGCGAACATCTTCACGCTGGAAGAAAGCAATAAGGGGTCGTATGAGCTCCCCAACGGCGCGTACTCGAGCAAGGTATTGGAGCGCGCAGCAAACGTGCTCCCGCCTTCCTTGCAGACCTCATTCAACTATCCCACCAACGGCTATCCGAGCCCGATGTTCGGCGCCTTGCCATTCACCCAGAAGCTGCTGATGTTCGAGGAATTCGGCCTCGAAAAGCTTGATCCCACCGCTCCGGCGCCAACAGATTCCTTGCCGCCACCCAAACTGGGCGCGGCGCCCGAGCAGGACCCGGTCAATGTCGCCGACAGCGCTCCCAGCAACGCCGAGCTGGGGGCCTTCCTGACGGAACCCGGCATTTACCCCTACCCCACTCAATATTCCAATACCGATGCGCAGAACCCCTGGAAGACGCAGATCGAGGGGTTCCTCGGCCGCTTCCTGACCCATCCGCCAGCCGAGGGCCGTCCTTCCGGAGAGGGCTGGGCCCACCAGCGCTGGAACGAATTCACGCCGCAGTCCTTCTTCAAGACTGCCCAGGCCGGCGCGCGCGTTAATGGTGGCTTCCGCGACTCCAGGCAGATGCACAAGTACAAGTACGGTGAGTGGGGGCCGGGCGGCCTGTACCACGGCAACGGAACCAACGCCGGCACCGCGCCTCGCATCCACCCGAACATGCCGGTCCAAAATCACAACTCCGTGTGGACTTTCGACGGCACGCTGCCGCCCAAGCTGCTCATGGTGCGCTACGGCCAGCCGATGATGATGCGCCACTACAACACGCTGCCGATCGATCCGGCCGCCAACCACGGCTTCGGGCTGCACACCATCAGCACCCATGAGCACAACGGGCATAACCCGGCCGAGAGCGACGGGTACATGAACGCGTTCTTCTTCCCGGGGCAGTTCTATGACTACCGCTGGCCGATCCAGCTGGCCGGCTACGACACCATCAACACGACGGCCACCGATCCGCGCGCCGCGTTCCCCTGCTCGCCCGGCGAAACGCTGTGGGTCAACGATGCCACGCCCGGCATGAAGACCTGCCAGAACGGCAGCATCAAGATCCGCGGCGACTGGCGCGAAACCATGAGCACCCACTGGTTCCACGACCACATGCTCGATTTCACGGCGCAAAACGTCTACAAGGGCAACGCCGTGATGATGAACTACTACAGCGCGCTCGACCGCGGCAACGAGGCCATCAACGACGGCGTGAATTTGCGGATGCCCAGCGGCTCGGCCCTGCCCTGGGGCAACCGTGACTACGACGTCAACCTGGTGCTCGCCGACAAGGCCTGGGACCAGACCGGCCAACTGTGGTTCAACCCCTTCAACACCGACGGCTTCATCGGCGACAAGATGACGGTCAACTGGCAATACGCCCCGACCCTGGACGTTCGAGCACGCCGCTATCGCTTCCGGATCCTGAACGGCTCGGTCTCGCGCTTCTTCGCGGTCGCCATCGTGAAGCAAGTGGCGGGAGGCAAAGGGGAATATAAAGGCCCGCCGGGATCGGGAGTGTCGTACAACCGGGTGCCGTTCCACATGGTCGCCAACGACGGCAACATCCTCGAGCATGCCGTGCCGTTCGACGGCACCATGGATCTGAACCACGACGGCAATCTGGATGAATACCATTCGATTCTGCCGACCCAGGGCATCGCCGAGCGCTACGACATCGTGGTGGACTTTGCCAAGAACGGCATTCAGCCCGGCGACAAGCTCTATTTCGTCAACGTCAAGGAGCACGACACCGGCCTGAACAGCAAGCGCAACGTCCCGCTGGCCGACATCCTGTCCGAGAGCTACAAGGCCGTGCTGAAGACCAATAGCAACGGCACCCAGCAGTGGACCAACGGCGACCCGGTCGTCGGGAAATTCCTCGAGCTGCATGTCAATGCTTACAGCGGCACCGACCTGAGCCTGAATCCGTACGACTACGAGCCCGCCAAGCCCGCCACGAAAGGCACGAAAGCGAAAGCCGTGGGCAAGACCATGATTCCGCTTTGGCTGGATCGCACGAACTCGGCCGATATGGCCAAGCTGCAGACGGCGCGCCGTCGTGAGTTCCACTTCGGACGCGGCAGTGGCACCGACCTGACGCCGTGGACCGTGGCGACCGATAACGACGGCGCCTACAACGCGGATGCACGAAGACTCTCGGCGGCGCCGCAGCTGTCAACGGCTCCGACCGACGGCGGCTGGACCGGCCCCGGCGGCACGACGGAGATCTGGAAGCTTGATACTGGCCAAGGCTGGAGCCACCCGGTGCACGTGCACTTCGAGGAAGGCATCATTCTGCAGCGCGGCGGCAAGGCGCCCCCGGAATGGGAAACGTGGGCCCGCAAAGACGTGTATCGCATCGGTTCGGAAACGGACAGCCTCGGGAGCATCGAGTTCGCGATCCACTTCCGCGAGTTTGCCGGCACCTACATGGAACATTGCCACAATACCCAGCACGAGGACAACTCAATGCTGGTGCGCTGGGACATCGAGCATCCTGGGCAGTTCCAGGTGATGCCGGCCCCGCTGCCGACGTGGGATGGTGTCGAGTACCAGCCATCGGTGGGAATCCCGTCCTACCACACCGGCGCCGGCGTGGGACCGAGCTTCAGCGGCGGTGGCGGTGGTGGGGGTGGCCTCTAACTAACGCTTCACGACCTTGAACCTGGCGGGACCAACGCGACGAGCGCGTGGTCCCGTCAGGCGATTAAACCCCCAATAGACACAACAATAAAGTAGAGATCATGACCACCACTGCCCGCGCCCTGATGCCCGCACTGACCGCCACCCTGATGTTCGTGGCCGGCGTCATCGCAGGCTGGCCCGTCACTGCGAAGGCTGCTGCTGCCGCCGACGCACCCTGGGGCGCGAGCTATTTTCCCAATGTGCCGCTGGTCACGCAGGACGGCAAGAAGGTACGCTTCTTCGATGACCTCATCAAGGGCAAAGTGGTCGCGATCAATTTCGTCTTTACCGGCTGTTCGGAATCGTGCTCGATGGAAACCGCGCGGCTGCGCGAGGTGCAGGACCTTCTTGGCGACCGCATGGGCAAGGATGTCTTCTTCGTCTCCATCTCGATCGATCCTGACAACGACACGCCGGAAGTACTGAAGCAGTACGCCAAAAAATTCAACGTCGGGCCGGGCTGGACATTCCTGACCGGCAAGAACGAAGATATCACCCTGCTGCGCGAAAAGTTGGCCATCTATGCGCCGCCGGTCTTGAACGGCAAATCCGACCATGAGGTCAGCCTGGTCGTCGGCAATCAGGCCACCGGCCGCTGGATGAAATCCTCCCCAATGGAGAATCCCCAGATCCTGGCAACCACGCTCGGGAGCTGGCTGCACAACTGGAAAGTGCCCGTCGCGGGCAAGGACACCTATGCGAACGCGCCTACGCACCTGCCCCAGATGTCGCGCGGCGAGGAACTCTATCGCACGCGCTGCTCCTCGTGCCACTCGCTCGGGGCGCCTGCCGATTCGCTTGCCGCGCTGCGCGCGATCGGCCCGGATCTGGCGGGAATCACCAAGCAGCGTGACCGGGCGTGGCTCACCCGCTGGCTGAAGGAGCCGGACCGGATGCTGGCCGAAAAGGATCCGCTGGCGACCGCGCTCTTTCTCAAGTACAACAAGCTGGCGATGCCGAACCTGCGTCTGAGTGACAAAGAGGTCGCGCAGGTCCTGAGCTTTCTCGAAGAGCACGGCGCCCCGCCTGCCCCCGAGAAGAAAGTCGCTCGCCAATAAGCCAGGGATCTGATCAGGAATAGGACCCGCACCCGCGACGGCCCCTAAAATCGGCTCGAAGGTGGGGAAAGTTTCCCCAATTTTCCCCACTTTTCCAATCATTCAGTACCGCAACATCCCCTGCGAGGCCGAAAAGGCCGTTTGTACGTTAATCTGAAAGCTGGCATGCAATCCGCTTAGCAGTCAGTACTCAGTCAGGAGCATGTCATGAGGGGAACAACAGTCAAACCGCAATTGCTGCAAAGCGGCGACCGCGCGGCGTTCGCCATCCAGCCCCGCGCCCAGGCGCCCGCCGTACAGTCGCGCCGTGGATAGGGCTCGCATCCCCGGCGCCTCGCCTGCTCATGCCCGGCCGGTCTCGGGCGGCCTCGCCATTGGCCAGCTGAAGGCGGCCAAGGAGCGGGCCGCCGCGTCCGGACGGAGAGTCGTCGCCGAACTGGAAGAATTACTGGGCTACGCGCCGGCCGACTTCGTCCGGGCCTTGAGCTCCAGCCTGCATTTTCCTTATCTCGACGGTGCCGCGCTGTTCGCCAGCGCGCCGGATTTCAACGTCATCCCGCTGGCCGAGGCGCTGAACCGCGAATGCGTCGTGGTGCGAGCGGCCGACGGCGGTATTGCCGGCGTCTTTGCCGACCCATTCGACACGGGCCTGTTCGCCTGGCTCGACGCGCGCCTGCGCGGAGCCCCGCTGTACCTCGTTCACCCGGCCGACCTTGCCGCTTACCTGGCTCGGCACGAAGAAGACTTCCGCGCTGTCGACAATGTCGCGACGACCGACAACGAACTCGAAATCCAGCCCGACGATGCAGTGGAAACGCTGTCGCTGGTGCGCATCAGCGAGGATTCCAGCCTGGTGGTGAAGCTGGTCAACTCCACCCTCTATGACGCATTGAAGGCACACGCCAGCGACATTCATATCGAAACCACCACCACCGGCCTGGCAATCAAGTACCGCGTGGATGGCGTGCTGACGTTCATCAGCCGGGTACCGGGACTGGACGTGGCCGAGCAGGTCATCTCGCGCGTCAAGGTGATGGCCGAACTCGATATCGCCGAGCGGCGGGTTCCTCAGGACGGCCGCTTCAAAGTCGGCATCAAGGGCCGCCAGATCGATTTCCGCGTGTCCATCATGCCCAGCATCCTGGGTGAGGACGCGGTGCTGCGCATTCTTGACAAGCAGGACCTGAGCGACAGCCTGCAGGGCGTGCGCCTGACTTCGCTCGGCTTCGAGGACGACACCATCCGTACCTTGCGCCGGCTGGCGCGCGAACCGTACGGGATGGTTCTGGTGACTGGCCCCACCGGCAGCGGCAAGACCACCACCTTGTACGCGATGATTTCCGAGATCAACAAGGGGCAGGACAAGATCGTCACGATCGAGGATCCGGTGGAATACCAGTTGCCGGGCGTGCTGCAGATCCCGGTTAACGAGAAAAAGGGCCTCACCTTCGCCCGCGGCTTGCGCTCGATCCTGCGCCACGACCCGGACAAGATCATGGTGGGGGAAATCCGCGATCCAGAGACAGCCCAGATCGCAGTCCAGTCCGCCCTCACCGGCCACCTGGTCTTCACCACAATTCATGCGAACAACGTCTTCGACGTCATCGGCCGCTTTACCCAGATGAACGTCGATCCCTACAGTTTCGTGTCTGCGCTGAACGGCATTCTGGCGCAGCGCCTGCTGCGCCTGGCATGCCCGAGCTGCGCGACCCGGATCCAGCCCAACGCCGAGGAACTGGCCGAATCCGGTCTGGATCCAGCCGAGGTAAGCCACTTCCACTTTGTCGCCGGCAAGGGATGCGGGCGCTGCCGCGGCACCGGATACGCCGGCCGCACGGCCATCGCCGAAATCTTGCTGCTTGACGATGAACTGCGCCAGATCATCATCGATCGCCAACCGATCGCTATTCTGAAGGAAGCGGCCCGGCGGCGCGGCTTGCGGTTTCTGCGCGAATCGGCCGTTGCCCTGGTGGCCGCCGGCAAGACCACCCTGCAGGAGATCAATCGTGTCACCTTCGTGGCGTGACCGTTACGTCGCGGTGCTGAGCCCGGAGCGGGTCGCGATCGTGCGCCGGCGCCGGGGCTGGAACGACGCCTTCGACCTTCGCGCCGACGCTGCCTGCGCCGAACCGACGCCGGCGGCGGCGGCCGAAGCGCTGGCCGGTCTGCTGGCGCGCCCCGAGATCGGCAATGGGACGCTCACCGT
This sequence comes from Ramlibacter sp., assembly GCA_035571715.1. Taxonomy (GTDB): domain Bacteria; phylum Pseudomonadota; class Gammaproteobacteria; order Burkholderiales; family Burkholderiaceae_C; genus Ramlibacter. Next base: position 4,468 of record DATNCB010000818.1, on the reverse strand, counting down.
GCTGCTGTCCAATCACTTCGTGCGCTACCTGCTGGTCCCGTGGAGCGCCGAAGTGGGCAATCCGGCGGAACTGGCTGCTTTCGCCGAAATCTGCTGCGACCAGGTTTTCGGCAGCGAAACCGGCCGGCGCATCCTCCTGACCTCCCGCGAAAAGGCGTCCAGCCCCCGACTCGCAGCGGTTCTGGACGGCGCGTTCCTGGATAGCCTGCGTTCGGTGGTCGGGGCCTCCCCGCTGCACCTGGCCTCGGTCCAGCCTTATCTGTCGGCGGCATTCAATTGCATGCGCGAATCGCTCTCCCGGCGCGACTTTGTCTTCGTCGTCGCCGAGCCGGCCCGCACCTGCATGCTGGTTTCCATCGATGGCTGCTGGAGCAGCGTGCGAGCCAGCGCCGGAGAGGACCGGCCGCAAGCCCTGGCGGATCTGATCGAACGTGAAGCCCTGCTCCTCGGAGTCGCGGAGGAGGACATGCCGCCGGTTTTCGTGCATGCGCCGCGTCACGCCGACCTCGAGCTGCCGGACTGCCACGGCGTGACTCCCGAAACCATCAAGCTGCCGCTGCCGGCTACGCTGGCGGGCGCGGCCGACCCTCTTCTGACAATGGCAATGACGGTGACCTGACATGCGCGCTCTCGAACTGGATTTCCAACAACCCCCGCGCCCCAGCATCTTTGGCTGGCTCATTCTGCTGGCCGGACTGGCGGCCCTGGTCGCCCTGCTCGGCACCCACCGGATGCTGGCGGACCAAACCGGCGCCCGCCGCGCCACGGTCAAACGAATCGAGGCGTTGCTGCCCGGCGCGGCCACGCCTGCCGCGCGCAACAACGATGCCGCGTTGGCCGCCGCCCGCCAGGTCATGGAACGTTCCAAGCTGCCGTGGGCCAGCCTGTTTTCGGCGCTCGAGTCGGCCGACGACAAGGACGTGGCGCTCCTGGCCATCACGCCCGATGTCGGCCGGCGCCAGGTGAAAATCCAGGGCGAGGCGCGCCACTTGGCGGGCATGCTGGAGTTCCATCGCCGCTTGCAACAGAGCGAAGGCCTGAGCCAAGTAGCCCTGGTGGATCACGTGATATCGAAGGAAACGCCCGAGGCACCGATCCGTTTCCATATCATCGCCGCGTGGGGAGTGAACAATGGCCGTCCCTAAACTGATCGTGCTCGAGGCCGTCCGGAGCCTCGGCAAACCCGGCCTGGCCGGCGCGTTGCTGGTGGTCGCCAGCCTGGCTTACACACTGGCCGGCGTACTGCCGGCGCGCAAGGAACTGCTCGCGGCACAGCAGCAGGCTGCCCGCGTCGAAGCCGTACTGGCCGGCGTTCGCAGCGGCCGCGTCAGCGCCCCCCAGAGTGCGGAGAAGAGCCGCGATGCGTTTTACAGCGCATTGCCGGCGCAAGCCGAGGTGACCCAGTGGATCGAACGGATTTACGGCGCCGCGGCGGCCGAAAAACTTTCCCTGGCCCGCGGCGAATACGCGCAGGCCGATGTGGCCGACACCCGCCTCGCTCGTTACCGTATCGTCCTGCCGCTGCGCGGCAGCTACGGGCAGATCCGGCGCTTCATCGCCGCATCGCAGGCCGCGGTCCCCGGCCTTGGGCTGGACGACATCAGCATTCAACGCCAGTCAGTCGGCGAAGGCGAGATCGAGGCGAATGTCCATCTCTCCCTTTACCTGGCTAAACCGTGATGGGCAAGAAGCGCCTCCTCTTTTGGATCGTCTTCTTCGCCGCCGTCGGAATCGTTGCCGTCGGTCCCGAATTCATGACGGAGAGTGCGCCGAGCGTGGCACCGGCCGCCCGTCCCGCTGCGTCTGCTGCGTCCGCTACGTCCATGGCGTCCGCTGCATCCGCTCCCATCGCTCCCCTCGCCACTTTGCGCGCCGGCACGGCAACAGCCAGCGCAACTGCCAATGCACCGGCCGAGGCCGGCAACAATGCGGCGGCCCCAATGGCGGCCCGCGAGCTTTTCGCCGCGAAGACGTGGCACGTAGCGCCGCCGCCGCCGCCACCACCGCCACCACCGCCGCCGCCACCGCCACCTCCGCCGCCTTCCGCGCCGCCGCTGCCCTTCACGTTCATGGGCAAGTTCGACGACGCCAAGAGCCTGAAGGCTTTTCTGCAGCGTAACGAAAAGGTCTATTCGGTGGGCGTCGGCGATGTCATCGACGGCACTTACCGCGTGTCCGCCATGAACGCCACCCAGATGACCCTGATTTATCTGCCTTTGAACATTCCCCAGACACTTTCGTTGGGGAACCCCCTATGACAAGAACCACAAGAAACACAACTTTTCGCCGCTCGCTCTTGCCTCTGTCGTTGGCCCTGGCGCTTGCCGGTTGCGCCTCCGATCTTGCCCGCCGCGAGGCCCAGAGCCTGATCGACGAAGGCCGCTACGAGGAGGGACTGGCCAAACTCAACGCCGCTGCCGCGCAAGCCCCGGACGATCCCAACTTGCGCGCCGGCATCGCGCTGCAGCAGGATAGGGTAGTGGCCACCCTGCTGGCCAGGGCCGACAGCGCGCGGCTGGCGGGCGATTATCCTTCGGCGGCTGAAGGCTACCAGCGGGTATTGCGCCTGAGCCCGCGCAACAGCCGGGCCCTGGATGGACTGCGCACGCTGGATCAGCGGCGTAACCAGGCGGAGATGCAAAAGCAGGCCCAGGCGGCCTTCCGTCGTGGCGACCTGGAACTGGCCGAAAAGCAGCTGGCCGCCGTGCTCGCGCTCGATCCGCGTGCCGAGGAAGCCCTGACGCTGCGCCGTGACATCGAGGCGCAGCGGGCTCGCACCGCCAACCCTTATCCCCGCCTGAAGACCAAGTTCTCCCGTCCCGTTTCGCTCGAATTCCGGGACGCCAACCTGAAGATGATTCTGGACGTACTGTCCCGCACCACCGGCATCAACTTCATCGTCGACAAGGACGTCAAGCCCGATCTGAAGGCCACCATCTTCGTCAAGCAGGTGCCGGTCGAGGACGCCCTGGAGCTTCTGCTGTCCCAGAGCCAGCTCGAGAAGAAGGTGATCAATGACAACACGGTGGTCATCTACCCCTATACACCGGCCAAGATCAAGGAGTATCAGGACTGGGCGATTCGCACTTTCTTCATCACAAACATGGACGTCAAGCAGGCCCAGAACCTGATCAAGACGATGTTGAAGACCAAGGACGTGTTCATCGACGAAAAGCTCAACATCCTCACGATGCGCGACTCGCCCGATGCGATCCGGTTGGCGGAAAAATTGTTGCTGGCGCAGGACCAGCCCGAGGCGGAAGTGGTGCTGGAGGTGGAATTGCTCGACGTCTCACGCGATCGCTTTCTCGACCTCGGCATCCAGTGGCCTTCCACGTTCACTGTACTTGCCCCTGACGCAACGGCTGCAAAGCTCCTGAGTGACTTGCGCGGTGGCCGCGACAGCAATCGCATCGGGATCGACCGCTCGGTCGAGGCCAGGGCCAGGTCTACCGACAACGACATCAACACGCTGGCCAGCCCTCGCATTCGTGTGCGCAACAAGGAGAAGGCGAAGATCCACATCGGCGACCGGATCCCGATCGTCAATGCCACCTCGATTCCATCGACGCAAGGTCCGGTGATCACCGAGACCGTTCAGTACCTGGATACGGGTATCAAGCTCGAAGTGGAACCCATGGTCTATCAGAACGACGAGGTGTCGATCAAGGTTGCGCTGGAGGTGAGTGATTCGCAGGACGCCGGCCGCACCAACTCCGGCACAACCCTGGTGCGGGTAAAGACCAGCAACGCGGCCACCGTGCTGCGCCTGAAGAACGGAGAGACGCAGATCCTGGCCGGCCTGATCCGCAACGATCACGCCGCGAACGCCGATCAGATTCCCGGCCTTGGCCAGGTTCCGGTTGTGGGGCGGCTCTTCGGCCAGCACGACGACAAATGGACAAAGCGCGAACTGGTGCTGTCCATCACGCCTCGCATCGTGCGCAACCTGCCGTACATGGCTCCGCATCTGCTGGAATATTCGTCCGGCACCGAAGGCAACTTGCGCGCCCGGCCGCTTTCCCTCCAGGAGGGCGACGGAGAGGCGGTCGCGCTGACTGCCCCGCCAGGCACCAGCAGCCCCGCCGCAACGGCGCCGGCCCGGATCGCTCCAGCGGGCAGCAGCGCGGCCATCGCTGCCCCTGACGCCACACCCAGCGCTACCCCCAGCGCGGCGGGTACGCCCCCCGCCGCCGGGGCACCGTCCGACTTGAGCCTGGCCCTGGAGGGACTCAACCAACTGAAGGTTGGCGAAGAGGCTACGCTGGTGCTCAAGGTCAAGGCGGACAAACCGCTCCTCAGCACGGCTCTTCAGATCGGCTTCGACCCCAAGGCGGTGAACATCCTGGAAGTGACCGAAGGGCCTCTGATGCGCCAGGACGGCAACGAAACCACCTTCTCCGCCCGCACGGACGAGAGCGCGGGCCGCGTCTTCATCGGGCTCGCCCGGACCGGCCGCGTTGGCGTT
>DATNCB010000817.1:0-1250 GCA_035571715.1 Ramlibacter sp. | reverse complement strand
CACGCCGTGCGCAAACCCCTCTTGCCATGCCCAACCAATCTCGGGGATGATCGCAGAGCGCCCCGTCAAGGGGCTTTCAAACTTTCGTTGTGGTCTTTTAGTCTGGAGAAAAAAATCATGTTGAAGCGACGTACCGTTCTCACGCACTCGGCGACCGTTGCCGCGTTGGCCGCCGTGCCACTGGCAGTTTCGCAACGCGCGCTGGCCCAGGGCAAGAAGGACTCGATCGTGCTGGCCATGGCGCTGGAGCCGCCGGGCCTGGACCCGACAGCGGGCGCCGCGTCGGCCATTGCCGAGATCGTTCAATACAACATCCTGGAAACGCTCACCAAGATCAATGCGGACGGCAAGGTGACGCCATTGCTGGCGGAAAGCTGGGAAGTTTCGCCCGACCTCAAGACCTACACGTTCAAGCTGCGCAAAGGCGTGAAGTTCCAGAACGGCGAGCCGTTCAATGGCCAGACCGTCAAGTTCTCGTTCGAGCGCGCCGGTGGGGAGAAGAGCACCAACAAGGACAAGCGCACTTTCGCCAATCTGGGCGTGCAGGTGATCGACGACTACACGGTGGTGCTGCTCAACAAGGAGATCGATCCGGACCTGCCGTTCCTCCTGGGGCAGGCCACCGCCGTCATCATCGAACCCAAGAGCGCGGACAGCAATGCCACGAAACCCGTGGGCACCGGCCCGTACAAGCTGGAAAGCTGGACCAAGGGTTCGTCGCTCGTGCTGACGAAATGGGCGGGCTTCCGCAATCCCGGTCAGGCCAAGATCAACAAGGTCACGTTCCGCTTCATTTCGGATCCGGCGGCGCAAGCAGCGGCGCTGCTGTCCGGCGACGTCGACGCCTTCCCGCGCATTGGCACCCGCGTCGTTCCGCAGTTCAAGAACGACAAGCGCTTCCAGGTCATGCTGGGCGGCTCGCGCGCCAAGACCATCCTGGCGATCAACAACAAGAAGAAGCCGCTGGACGACGTGCGGGTGCGCCGTGCCATCCTGAGCGCTATCGACCGCAAGGCCGTGATCGACGGCGCAGCGGACGGCTTCGGCACGCCGATCGGCAGCCACTACGTACCGGGCGCGGAAGGCTTCGTCGATACGACCGGCGTCAATCCCTTCAACGTCGAAAAGGCGAAGCAGCTGCTGGCCGAAGCCGGTGTCAAGACACCGCTGGAGCTCACCATGACGCTGCCGCCGCCTCCGTATGCGCGCCAGGGCGGCGAAGTCATCGTGTCCGAACTGGCGAAGATCGG
>DATNCB010000816.1:0-3302 GCA_035571715.1 Ramlibacter sp. | reverse complement strand
AGCACCTGGTGCGGCAGGCCCTCCTTGTTCAGCAGCTCGTCGATGACCTCGGAGTTCTCGATCGAGGTGGTGCCCACCAGCACCGGCTGGCCACGCGCGTAGCAGTCGCGGATGTCCTTGATCGCCGCCTCGTACTTCTCGCGGGTCGTCTTGTAGACCCGATCGAGCTGGTCCTCGCGCCGGCTGGGTTTGTTGGGCGGGATCACCATCGTTTCCAGGCCGTAGATTTCCTGGAACTCGTACGCCTCGGTGTCGGCCGTGCCTGTCATGCCGGCGAGCTTCTCGAACAGGCGGAAAAAATTCTGGAAAGTGATCGAGGCCAGCGTCTGATTCTCGGCCTGGATGTGCACGGCCTCCTTGGCTTCCACCGCCTGGTGCAGTCCTTCGCTCCAGCGGCGTCCCGACATCAGGCGCCCGGTGAACTCGTCGACGATGATGACTTCGCCATCCTGCACCACATAGTGCTGGTCGCGGTGGTACAGGTGGTTGGCCCGCAGCGCCGCGTACAGGTGGTGCATCAACGTGATGTTGGCCGGGTCGTACAGCGTCGCGCCCTCGGGAATCAGGCCCAGGTTGAACAGGATGCGCTCGGCATTCTCGTGGCCCTGCTCGGTGAGGAACACCTGATGGGTTTTCTCGTCCACGGTGAAGTCGCCGGGCTTGATGATGCCCTCTCCGGTGCGCGGGTCGGCTTCGCCTTCCTGGCGCGTAAGCAGCGGCACCACGCGATTGATCGCGACGTACAGGTCGGTGTGGTCCTCGGCCTGCCCGCTGATGATCAGCGGCGTGCGCGCCTCGTCGATCAGGATCGAGTCCACCTCGTCGACGATGGCATACGTCAGGCGACGCTGGACGCGGTCGGCCACTTCGTACACCATGTTGTCGCGCAGGTAGTCGAAGCCGTATTCGTTGTTGGTGCCGTACGTAATGTCGGAGCCGTAGGCTGCCTGCTTTTCCTCGCGCGACATGTTCGGCAGGTTGACGCCGACGGTCATCCCGAGGAAGTTGTAGAGCTTGCCCATCCACTGCGCATCGCGATTGGCAAGATAGTCGTTGACGGTGACCACGTGCACGCCCGTGCCGTTGAGGGCGTTCAGGTAAACCGGCAGCGTCGCCGTCAGCGTCTTGCCTTCGCCGGTGCCCATTTCGGCGATCTTGCCGTTGTGCAGTGCTATGCCGCCCACCAGCTGCACGTCGAAGTGGCGCATCTTCATTGTCCGCTTGGAACCTTCGCGCACCACCGCGAAGGCCTCGACCAGGAGGTCGTCGACTGTTTCGCCCTTGGCAAGCCGCTCCTTGAACTCCTGCGTCTTGCCTCGCAGTTCGTCGTCGCTGAGCTTTTCGAACTGCGGCTCCAGCGCGTTGATCCGGTCCACAGACTTGCGGTAACCCTTGAGCAGGCGATCGTTGCGCGAACCGAATATTTGGGTGAGTAAATTCTTGGCCATGAATGCGTTGCTCCCCTGCGGGCGTATCAAGGCCAGCAGGGCAGCGCAATCCTTGTGTTGTCAGGATGAGATTGGGCTGCCGCCGGCCAATGCAATAGCCGCCGGCAACGGCAAAACCCTGGATTTTACCTGTGGGCGGACGCGTGTACCGGCCGGCGCGCAGTTCGTGCGGCCTGGGCCGCTTGCGCGACCGGCAAGTCCCGTCCCGCGGCCAGGAATTTCTGCGGATCCTGCGGCACGCCTTCAACCATCACCTCGAAATGCAGGTGCGGTCCGGTGGAGCGGCCGGTAGTGCCGACCTCGGCGATTTTCTGGCCGCGCTTGACCAGATCGCCCTTCTTCACCCAGAGCCTGGACGCGTGCGCGTAACGCGTGATCAAATTGTTGCCGTGGTCGATTTCGACCATGTTGCCGTAGGCCGGATGAACTTCCTGCGCTACCACGACGCCGCCCGCAGCCGCCAGAATCGCGGTGCCCGGGTTCGCCTGGAAATCCAGCCCGGTATGCAGTGCCGAACGGCCGGTGAACGGGTCGATGCGCCAGCCGAACAGTGAACCCAGGTGGCCCGCCAGCACCGGTTGCTGTGTCGGCACCATCATCTTCCTGATTTTCTGGTCGAATAGGCGCGATTCCATCACGGTCAACAAGTCGGTGCCTTGAGCGCTCGCCTGGTCCAGGTCGGCCAAGGTGCCCTGCAGTTCTTCCATCGACAACGGACGGCCCGACACCAGCGCCCCGCCGCGAGCGGGTGCGGCCCTGATCTCCGCCGGATTCACCCCGGCCAGGCCCGAGACACGTTCACCGAGAGCCTCGAGCTGGACCATCTTCGCTTGCATCTCTCCGAGCTTTCGGGCCATCGCGTCGAGGTTTTCGCGCATGAAGCGGTCGCGCTGCTCGAATTCATCCTTCACCACCAGTTTCACCAAGGCTCCAATCACCGGCCAGCCTTCGCGCGCCCCTTTGAGGAACACCCAGTGGTAGAGCCCGGCAGCCAGCAGCATCAGGCCGACGGAAAGTGTGAGAAACACAAGCACCAGTTTGGTACCGCTCAAGTGCACGGCGCGGCTTTTCGCCAGCCACGCATCCGTGATAATGAAATGCACTGATACCCCTCATGACCACGCCTTCGACCAATCGACGCCTGCATCCCGTCACATTGCAGCAAGCGGCCGAAGACTCGCCCACATTGGCGAGGCTCGCGCAACTTGCTCGCGATTCCGGCGAACGACTCGAGGCCGTTGAATTTTTGATCCCTGCTCCGCTGCGATCCGCCGTCAAGCCGGGCCCGATCGAGGGACCCTCCTGGTGCCTGCTGGTGGACAGCAACGCCGCGGCCGCGAAATTGAGGCAGGTCGTTCCTGCTCTGCTCATCCGTCTGCACGACCGGGGGTGGCAGGTTACCTCAATTCGGGTCAAGGTCCAAACGGGCCGATTGAAGTGAGCGTTTGCCAGCCGCTCTCAGGGCTGCCTGGCAAAGAAATCTAGAGCGGAGCACCCGCACCTAACGGGGCGGATCGGTGCTGCTTCTCCTCCTGCTTGATGAGGTCGCACACGGCCACGTGTAAGCCTGCGCGGAACAAGAATGTATTGTCGTGTTGATTGAGATCAATTTGTGGCCCAAGGAACTAAAACGCCGGTTCATCGAGCAGGGTTTGACTGCTGTTAGTGCAATTTCTCTTGCGCTTTCGGGCCCAAAGTGCTACGGCGCCGACGGAACCTATTGATGGTTCGGCCAATTGCCTGGGTTGTCGGCAGGGTTAATTGCGCCCAGAATGCGGACCGTGCGATTGTCAATACCTGTAAACCATAGGGTCTTTACCGTCCCGTTACATACGGTAGAGCTCACCAGTTCAG
>DATNCB010000815.1:0-3876 GCA_035571715.1 Ramlibacter sp. | reverse complement strand
CACCATGCAGGTGGCACACATGGTCCATGCGACGGCCACGGTGCTGATGATGTCCATGTTCCTGTTGCACATCTACCTGGGCACCATCGGCATGCGCGGTGCGTACAAGGCCATGCGCACCGGCTATGTGGATGAGGCGTGGGCAAGGGAACATCACGAATACTGGTACGAAGATATCAAGGCCGGCAAGATTCCGGCCCAGCGCAGCCAGCCGCCGGGGATGGCCGAGGACGTGAACACGGCGCGGCCGGCTTGAGCGCCGCAGGAGAAGAACTCATGAAAAAATCTGTGCTGGTGACGGGCATGTTGGCCGTGGTTTGCTCTCTGGTGTCGGCCAAGCTGCCCGCGCCCGATGACGCGGCCAAAGCCAAAGCGGCTGAAGCAGCGGCCAAGGCCGCCTGGCAAACCAAGGTCGATGCCTATCAGCTTTGCAAGTCGCAGGACAAGGTGGTGGCTGCCTACATCAAGACGGCGGGAAAGTCCGCGCCCAAAGAGGCGCAGCCGGCGGCACCGGCTGTTGCGCCGGCTGCCTCCGCAGCGCAGCCTGCGGCCTCGGGTACTCCGGTGGCTTCGAAGCCGCCGCCGCCGTGCACCGACCCCGGACCGTTCGCGTACAACCCACCTGAGCAGAAGCCGTTGGAGACCTCGGGCGCGCATTCGCCTAGCGGCACGGCTGCTAATCCGCCGAGCGTGAAGCCGCCTTCGGCGGAGATGGCGCCGAAGAAATAAGCCCACCCCCGAAGCGGCCACCAGCGGCCCGGCAAAGCCGGTTCCGCGGTGAGCCACTAAAAGGCCCGTTGCGCAACGGCTAAGTGGTTTTGCGGTAGCCTTTGCACTTATGCCACTGCCTTTGCTTACCGAAGCGCGCGCACCGTTGACGCGGGAGGTCGGCGTCGTCAACGAACATGGCGAACGCGACACCATCTCCATTCCCGCCGAACGGCCGCTCACGGTCTACGTCGACAAACGCGAACTGGTCACGCTGATGACGCTGGGCGCACGGCCGGAATGGCTGGTTCTGGGCTACCTGCGCAACCAGCGGCTGGTGAATGCGGTGGACGAGGTCGAGTCGATCACGGTCGACTGGGAAGTGGGTTCGGCCGCGGTGAAGACCCGGTCGGGTATCGAGCGTATCGAGGAGCGCACCGCCACGCGCGTGGTGACGACCGGCTGCGGCCAGGGCAGCGTGTTCGGGGGGCTCATGGACGAGATCGGTTCGATCAATTTGCCGGAGGGTTCGATCACCCAGTCCCAGCTCTACGGCATCCTGAACGCCATCCGGCTGCAGGAGAGCACATACAAGTCGGCCGGTTCGGTGCACGGCTGCGCCTTGTTCAACGCCGAGGAGATGCTGCTGTTCATCGAAGACGTGGGCCGCCACAACGCCATCGACACGATTGCCGGCTGGATGTGGCTGCAGGACCCGGCCATCGAGAGCAGCGACAAGGTTTTCTACACCACGGGACGGCTCACCAGCGAGATGGTGATGAAGTCGGCGCAAATGGGAGTGCCGATCGTGATTTCGCGCAGCGGCATCACGCAGATGGGCCACGATATTGCCCAGCGGCTGGGACTGTGTGCCATCGGGCGCGCTGCCAACAAGCGCTTTCTCTGCTACACCGCGCCGCAGCGCCTGAAGCTGCAGCCCGAATTGGCCGGGCCGAAGCTGCGCGCAGCGGTTTAGCCGATCGCGAATACCCCGCCTAATGCAGGCCTGAGTGTTGTGCGATAAGGTGGTTCCGTGATCGCGACTTCCTTCTGGCCGCTGGGCTGGCGCACGCTCTGGCGCGATTTGCGCGCCGGTGAATTGCGCCTGCTGATCGTGGCCGTCACGCTGGCCGTGGCCGCGCTCACCGCCGTCGGCTTCTTCGCCGATCGGCTCAAAGGTGGCCTCACGCGCGATGCGCGCCAATTGCTGGGCGGCGACGCCGTGATCGCCAGCGACAATCCGACGCCACAGGCCTTCATCGACAGGGCCCGCTCGCTCGGGCTGCAATCCGTCGTCACGCTGGGCTTTCCGACGATGGTGCGGGCGCCCGATAAGAAAGGCGGCGCGAGCAGGCTGGTCGCGCTCAAGGCGGTGCCGCCTGGCTACCCGTTGCGCGGCAACCTCAAGGTGGCCACGCAACCGGAAGCGGCCGCTGCGGAGACGCGCGACATTCCAGCTGCCGGCCAAGCCTGGGTCGACGCGCCGGTGCTCGACGCGCTGGGCTTGACGATTGGCGATACCCTGCTCGTTGGCGATATCGAGTTGCGCTTGGCGCGTGTCATCGCGCTCGAACCGGACCGCGGCACCGGGTTCGTCAACTTCGCGCCGCGCGTCATGTTGAACGAGGCGGACGTAGCGGCGAGCCACCTGATCCAGCCGGCCAGCCGCGTCGGCTACCGCTACGCGGTGGCGGGGCCCGATCCGCAGGTCAGCGCGTTCGTGAAATGGGCCGCTGAGGAAGTGAAGAAGCCGGCGGTGCGCGGCGTGCGCGTCGAGTCGCTGGACAGTGGCCGCCCGGAGATGCGCCAGACGCTCGACCGGGCCGAGAAATTCCTGAACCTGGTGGCGTTGCTCGCGGCGCTGCTCAGCGCGGTGGCGGTGGCGCTGGCGGCGCGCGGCTTCGCCGCCGCGCATCTGGACGATTGCGCGATGCTGCGCGTGCTGGGCCAGAGCCAGCGCACCATCGCGCTGAGCTACACCTTCGAATTCGCGCTGGTGGGCGTGGCCTCCAGTGCCCTGGGCGTGGCGATCGGCTACTCAGTGCATTTCGTTTTCCTGCTGCTGCTGGCGGGCCTGGTGGAGACGGCGTTGCCGGCGGCGAGCCTTTGGCCGGTGGCGTTCGGCATGGGCATGGGGCTGACGCTATTGTTCGCGTTCGGCCTGCCGCCGGTGCTGCAACTGGCTCAGGTGCCGCCACTGCGCGTCATCCGGCGCGATCTCGGCAATCTGAGGCCGGCGTCGGCTGCGGTGCTGGCCATCGGCGTGGCCGGCTTTGCCGCCTTGTTGCTGGCGGCTAGCAGCGATCTGAAGCTGGGCGCTATTGCCGTGGGCGGATTCGCTGGCGCCGCGCTGGTGTTCGCGGGGCTGAGCTGGTTGGCTGTGAAGCTGCTGCGGCTGTCGGTCAACGAGGCGACTGCGCCGCGCTGGCTGGTGCTCGCGACGCGGCAGATTTCAGCGCGGCCCGCCTACACCGTGGTCCAGGCCAGCGCGCTGGCGGTGGGCTTGCTGGCGCTGGTGCTGCTGGTGCTGCTGCGCACGGACCTGGTTGCGAGCTGGCGCCGCGCCACGCCGCCGGACGCGCCCAATCGTTTCGTCATCAACGTCATGCCCGAGCAGAGCGATGCGTTCCAGAAGACTCTGCGCGACGCGGGCGTGCGGCGCTTCGACTGGTATCCGATGTTCCGCGGCCGGCTGGTCGGCGTGAACGGCAAGACCATCACTCCCGACGACTATCTGGACGAGCGCGCCAAGCGGCTGGTGGACCGCGAGTTCAATCTGTCCAGCACCACCGTGAAGCCGCCGCACAACGAAGTGGTAGCGGGCCGCTGGCAGCCCGAAGAGCAGGGCGCGGTGAGTGTGGAAGAGGGCATCGCCAATACTTTGGGATTGAAGATGGGCGACACGCTGCGCTTCGATATCGGCGGCATACAGGACGATGCCAAGATCACTTCGCTGCGCAAGGTCGATTGGGGCTCGATGCGGGCCAATTTCTTCGTCATCTATCCGGTCGCGCGGCTGCACGATGCGCCCGTCACGTATATGGGCGCCTTCCGCGCACCGGAACGCAAGGGCTTCGACAACCAGCTGGTGCATGCCTTTCCCAACATCACCACTGTCGACATGACCAGCACCATCAACCAGTTGCAGAGTGTGCTGGACAAGGTGAT
>DATNCB010000814.1:0-2573 GCA_035571715.1 Ramlibacter sp. | reverse complement strand
TCGCCATCAATCTCGTTCGGCTGCGAGCTGCACGCAAATGGAGCCAGGACACGCTTGCTTTAGAGGTGGGGGTTTCACCGAACATTTGTCGCGCACGTCGAGCGTGAGACAAGGAACATATCGCTCGATAACCTTGAGCTGGCTGGCCCTAGTTCTTGGCGTCCCGGGTGCCCGCTTGCTTCAGAAACGGCCGGCGAAGAAGCCAAACGAGGCCTAACGATGCCAGTTTGGGACAACTGCCTGCGGGTACCCCAGTTCACCGCACCCGAGTCCTGACGCACCCTTCGGGCTTGCCGAACAGCCAGGACACGAATGGACAACAGCGGTTTGGAATGGTCCATTTCCAGCACATAGCGGATGGACATCGCCCGATGTACGTTCACCCCCATCCTAGAGGGCAAATCGATTGTCCATTTACGAAGCACTTGGACGTGTCGCTAGCGCCAGCCGCGCGTTCGGCGGCGCCGCCGCCAGCGTGAGCCATTTCAAGCAGCGCCGCATCATCTTCGCGGCGCGCCATTTCCTGATGCGCCTCGCGCAGCAACCGCCTTGCCGTTTCGACGTGATCAGCGTGGAAGCCGGCGCGATCGAATGGCTGCGCGGCGCGTTCGACGCGTCGTGAACCCAGGCGCCGCGCCGGTCACGGCCGGGCAGCCGAAGCACAACATCACGGTCGCTGCCGCCCCGCCAACGCAGGGATGAGCACAGCAATAAGGTGAGCCGTTACGGCGCGAAATCAGCGCGTTTCTCCTACAAAAGCGGCGTTTTGCCGTTCCTAAACTGAATTCGCCACTTTCCGACAAGGAGATCTCCATGCGCACTCCTGCCAACATTGCGGGCCATCCGATCCATCCCATGCTGGTGACGATTCCGATTGGCCTCTGGGTTTTTTCCTTGGTAGCCGATCTTGTTGCCTTGCGCTCCGGCACGCCCCAACCCTGGCAGCTCGTCGCGTTCTACACCATGGTCGGCGGTATCGTCGGCGCTCTTGCCGCTGCATTGCCGGGCCTGATCGACCTGTTGTCCCTGAAGGACGCCGAGATCAAGAAAACCGCTCTCATTCACATGAGCATCAACCTGACGATCGTCGTCCTGTACGTCATCAACGCCTGGCTGCGGTACCAAGCCTCGGTCGCGGCCAACGTCACGCTCTGGCTGTCGGTTCTGACCATCGCGATGCTGCTGGTGTCGGGCTGGCTGGGCGGCAAGATGGTCTATCTGGCCAAAGTCGGCGTCAGCACCGAAGCGGAGGCGGCGGCGACGCCGCAGTCCCAGCAGGGACGGCACGCCTGAAAGCTTCAGGGCGTTTGCAGCAGCGCGCCCTTGAACAGCACCGGCCCGGTCGGCCCGCGCTCGCTCGGCACTCCGCCTTTGGGCTCGAGGCTGACGGCCAGCGCCGGCACCTGCCTCACCTGGCTCTCGGCCGCCGTGAGCTTGATGACGGGCTCCGCCCCCAACACGCCCAGGGAGCGCGGGCTGCCCGAAGGCGGCAGCGCCCACAACTGCAGCGACTTCTCCGGTCCCTCCTGAAAGGCGCCCACGCGCTTGAGCGTGAGCGTGTTGTGAGCGGGATCGAAGGTCACCAATAGGGAGGGGGCGGCGCGTTCGTCCGATAGCACGGCCACGTACTGGATGGCGGGTTGGGCCTGCAACTGGGCGGCTAGTTGCACGTTCTCGCGGGCCAGGTTTTCCCGATTGCGATCGACTTGCGCCAGTTGCGATCCGCGCTGGTCCACTTCGCCCGCCAGATACACCACGACGCCAACAGCCGCCGCGGTGGCCAGGCCGCCGGCGAAGGCGGCACCCCGCCACCACCGCAGCGCTTTGCGCGCCAGCGGCTGCGCCGTCGCCACAGCGGTTTGGGGCTGATTCGCCAGCTCGATCTCGATGCGCTTCCACACGTTCGGGCTGGGCGCCTCGCCCGGTTGCAGTTCGGTCATGGCGGCGAAGCGTTCCTGCCAGGCCAACGCGGCCGCCCGCAAGGCCGGGCTGCGACGGGCCTGCGCCTCGAAGCGCCGGCGGGCGCCGCCGCGCAAGGTCCCCAGCCCGTACGCCGCGGCCAGCCGGTCGGCCAATTCGGGATGATCAGTCAAGTTCATGCATCACCCGCGAGTCAGGCAAAGCGCGCCATGCAGCCGCGCAATTGCTCGATGCCGCGCCGGATCCAGGTCTTCACCGTGCCCAGCGGCAGCTTCAGTTGTTCGGCCAGCTCGCCGTGGCTCAGGTCGCGCAGGTACGCGAGGCTGAGGACTTCGCGCTGGCGCGCCTCGAGCTTGCGCAGGCACTCGTGCAAGGCCCAGGCCTGCTCGCTGGCCTCGCTGACGTCCATCGGGTTGGGCGAATCCCCGGCCACGGTATCGCTGATGACGCCATCGAGTTCCACCGCGCTGTCGGCGCGCTCGCTGGCACGGCGCCGCAGGAAGTCCAGGGCACGGCTGCGCACGATCACGCCCATCCAGGCCAGCGGCGGGCTGAGCGCCTCGTGATAGTTGCCGGCGATGCGCCAGATGTTCAGATACGCCTCCTGCAAGACGTCCTCGGCCCATTCGCGGTTGGTCACCACCCGCAGCGCC
>DATNCB010000813.1:0-9839 GCA_035571715.1 Ramlibacter sp. | reverse complement strand
GGGCCATCGAGCTCGACGCCGGAGCTCACATCGACGGCCAGCGTCTTACAGCGCGGCCGCACCTGCACGATGCCATCGGTCACGTTTGCCGCATTGAGTCCACCAGACAAAACGAGGTGAGGCAGCACGGCGCCGGTCCGTGATGGGCCTGCGGCTGCGCTGGGGACTTGAATACGTGACCAATCGAAGGCTTTCCCGCCGCCGCCGTATCCCTCGACATGGGCGTCGAGCATGATGGCTTGGGCTTGTGGATATCGAGCGGCGAATTCTAGCAAGTCGAACGGTGCGGTTTCATCGAGCGAGAGCCGGGCAACGCGCATGAAGGGATGCCTGCCGCCGGCCGTGGCTTCCAGGCACTGCGCCGGCGTCTCGTCGCCATGGAACTGGATGATGGATCCCGCCACTTGCGCACACGCGGCCAGGACGACCGCAGCAGATTCATTCACGAACAGCAGGACGGGGGTGACGAAAGGCGGCAAGCGGCGCGCCAGCTCGGCGGCGCGCTGCGGCGAGACGTAGCGGGCGCTCTTGCGGTACATCACGAATCCGACCGCATCCGCGCCGCTGTCCACGGCCGCGTCCACATCCTGCTCGCGGGTCAGCCCGCAGATCTTGATGCGGGTGCGGTGAAACAGCGGATTCGCCACATTCATGGCAGCCAATCATACGCAGCCGTGCGGCTGGGAAGGTTCCACTCGGGGCCGTAGACCGGACCCAGAAAGTACAGGCCATCGGGGGAAAACGTGGGCGCGGCGGCATCGCGGTCGCGCGCCGCCAGCACCTGGCTCATCCATTGCGGCGCCTGCTGGCCTTGGCCGATCACCACCAGGCAACCCATGATGTTGCGGATCATGTGGTGCAGGAAGGCGTCCGCCTCGAACTCGAAGCGCCAGTAGCTGCCATGGCGAGCGATCGCCACCCGGTTCATGGTTTTGACCGGCGTCCTGGCCTGGCAGGCAGCGGCGCGAAACGAGCTGAAATCGTGTTGGCCGATCAGCAGCGCTGCGGCTTGCTGCATGGCGCCGGCGTCGAGCGGTCGGAACACCCAGCCCACGCGGCCGGCATCGATGCTGGGGCGCACCGGCGACTCCAGCACCACATAGACATAGCGCCGCGCGATTGCGCTGGCGCGCGAATGGAAGGCATCGGCAACGGGCTTGGCCCATTGCACCGCGATATCGGCCGGCAGGAAACGGTTGGTTCCGCGGATCCAGGAGAACTCCTCTCGCCGCAATGTGGTGTCGAAGTGCACGACCTGCATCAAGCCGTGCACCCCGGCATCGGTACGCCCGGCACAAACGGTGGAGATCGGCTCAGCGGCGAACTGAGTCAGGGCGGCTTCCAGCCGGTCCTGAACGGTTTGGCCCGAAGGCTGGCTTTGCCAGCCCTCATAGGCCTGTCCGTTGTAGCTTATGCCCAGTGCCAGCCTCATTGGCGGGCTTTCACCGATTGGCTCGCGAGAGCGAAGGGGTCAGGCGATTTCCGCGAGGAATCGCTGGGCCTTCTGCTTCAGGTCCCCGGATGCTTCGGCCAGGACTTCTTCGGCCAGGCTGCGAGCACCGTCGGGATCGCCGATGGCATTGAACTCCTGCGCCAAGGCGAGCTTGGTGGCCAGGGGGTCACTGCTGTCCTCGACTTCGAGGCCGCCGGTGCTGAGTGGGGCGCCAGCCGTGCTGTCGGGTGCCTCTTCGGCCTGCGGCTTGCTGGCTGTCGGCGTGGAAGGCGCGGCGGCAGCGGGCGGACTATCGAGGTCCAGGGACAAGGCGCCCAGGTCGAACTCGATCATTCCGGCGTCCGGAACGGGCGCGGGCGCCGCCTTCACGGGCGCCGCTTTCATGGTCTGGGTCGCGTCGAAGCTCAGGCCTTTATCGGACATGTCCAAATCGGGTACGACCTGGCCGACGGGCTCCGATCGCGCGGCGGAGGACTCAGCAGCAGCCGGCGGCTGTGCGGCGGTGGCCGTACCGAAATCCATGTCCAGGGACGGCATGGGCTCGACCACGGGTGGCATGTCCATCGCGGCGCCGGGAAGGGGAGCCGTGGGGGCGCTGACGGGCGGAGTGGGCTCGTCGTCGCCGATCGAAAAATCCAGGTCCAGGTCGATATCGCTCGGGCTTGAAGGTGTGACGGCGGTCGGTATGACCTGCGTGGCTACGGAGCCCAAATCCTCGCCGCGCGCGCCGCCGCCAGCCGACTGCATCTGGGCGGGGTGGCCGCCGGGCCGGTAGAGGGGATTGGGGGGGTCGAGAGCCTGTCCGAGTTCGCTGATGTGCTCCCACTCCGGGCCTTCGCCGCGAGTCAGGTTGAACGCTTCCGTGGCGATCAGCTCGAAGGCCTTGGCGTCGCGGCGCTTCGCATAGATCTCCAGCAGCTTGCCGTGGACCGCGACGCGCTGGGGCGTGGTCCGCATCGCTTCCTTGAGGATTTCCTCGGCCTGCAGATCGCGCCCATAGGCGAGGTAGACGTCGGCCTCGGCGACCGGGTCGACATCGCCTGCGGCGTCGAGCTGGCTGGGCGAATACACCATGGACGAGCCGGTCGCGTTGCCCTCGTTGGTGTCGATACGCTGGCCTCCGCTGGCGCCGAAGAATGAATCGGGCTGGAGGCGGCTTTCCAGGAAAGAGCTGTCGACCTGCGTCGATTTTTTGCGCTGCTGCGCGCGGTAGAAGCCGAAACCCAGCAGGAGCGCCAGCACGCCGGCCACAGTGGCAGGCACGATCGGGTTTTCGAGCAGGTCGTCGACCAGGCTGGTCTCCACCGGCGGCGGTGGCGAGGCGCGCCGCGTTGCGGAGGCGGACACGGCAGGCGCAGTGGCTGCTGCTGGCGCGCTCGCGCCGGCAGCAGTCGGGCTGGCCGCCGCGCTTGCGGCTGGGACGGTCGCCGTCGCCATGGCGCTGGTCGCCGCAGATGCCACCGGAGCCGGCGCCGCAACGGCGGCGGGCGCACTCGCAGGCGGGCTGCCCGCCGCGACGGCGGACGCCGAAGCGGGCTTGGCTACAGAGGCCGAAGCCAGCGGCGCCGCAGCAACGGGTGCGGACGCTGACGTCATTGCGGTTGAAACAGTCGCAGGCGCCGAGGCTGCGGCCTTGGCACTTGAAGCGGAAGCCGTCGGCAGAACAGCGGCGGGCGAGGACGCAGGCTTGGCAGCACTGGCGACCCCCAGCGGCAGTGGCACGCCGACCTTGGCGCTGCTCGCGGCGCCAGCTGCCGTCGGAGCTGTTGCCGTGCCAAGCTTGTTGAGGTCGCTGATGTTCTTGCTGAGTTCGGCCACGCGCGTGGCGTCGTCCTTTGCGGCGCGGTCGCGCGCGATCTTGTCGGCCGTGGCCTTGTCCTGGATCGCCCCCTTGGACAGGGTCAGCTTGTCCGACGTCGCCGGGGCGGGCTTCTTTTCTTCGACCTGGGCCTGCACTCGGCCGGAAGACTGGCGTTGGCTGGCATCGACGCTACTCGTGGGCAAGCCTTCGGCCAGGCGGCGGCGGAATTCGTTGAAGTCGCGGCTTTGCGCGATGATGCTGCGGCTCGCCTCGCCAGCGCCGACCTGCTCGGCCTGCTCGGCCGTCGGCACGTCGAGCACCGCACCCGCTTTTAGCCGGTTGATGTTGCCGCCGATGAAAGCTTCGGGGTTGCCGCGCAACAGCGCGACCAGCATCTGGTCAAGCGATACGGTGGTCGGCTTGTTCGCTGCGGCGATCCGGCCCGCCGTGTCCCCGCTCTTGACCGTGACCTGCTTGCTGTCGCCCGTCGCCGGTTTGGCGGCGGCCGGCAGTCGCGGCGACGGCGTTCGGGCTGCCGGTGCAGTCGTTGCTGCGGGCGGACGGCTGGCTTGCGCTGCAGCAGGCGGTGTCTGGGCCGGCCGCGCCGCTGGTGAGACCTCGGCCGCGACCGGAGGTGCGCTCTGCCGCAGGTTGGGCGGGTCGAACAGCATCGTGTAGTCGCGCACGATGCGCCCGGATGACCAGTTGGCCTCGAGGATCAGGTCGATGAAAGGGTCGTTGATGGGACGCTGGCTCGATAGGCGCAGAAAATAGCGGCCGTCCGGCCGGCGCTGAAGCGTGATCTGGATGTTCGCCATCGCCGCGTTGTATTCAAAGCCGGCGACCCGGAACGCCTCGGGCGATGCAATCGCGGCACGCAGGCTCGCGACCTCTTCAGCATTGATTTCAGGAACATCAATGTCGGCGCGCAGCGGCTCGCCAAGGGCCGACTGGACCGTGACCCGACCCAGACCCAGGGCAGTGGCATCCGATGCTGAAACAGCCAGCAGCACGGCCGTGGCAACGGCCAGGGCGGTTGCGCGCCATTGCGGCTTTTTCATGGATTTTTGCGCCCCTACTGCCCAACCTTCAGGCAATTTTTTTCTCATCATGCGAACAAACGCCTCGACGCTGAATTTGCTAAAAGGACCATAACATCAATGTTTTAGGCTGACAAGCTGAGACAGCTTTTAACTTCTGGGGCCTCAGTTCGAGCATGGTTGCAATTCACTTCATGTTGCGATGCGACAACGGCCTGTAACCAGTGATTACAGGCCGCTGTCGCAGACGAGTTTCAAAGACCGTTCAGGCGTCAAGCAGGATGCGCAGCATCCTGCGCAGGGGCTCGGCCGCGCCCCACAGAAGCTGGTCGCCAATGGTGAAGGCGCCAACGTACTCGGGACCCATGGCGAGCTTGCGGATGCGCCCTACGGGGATGCCCAAGGTGCCGGTCACGGCCACCGGCGTCAGGTCCTTCATCGTGGCTTCGCGCGTGTTGGGTACGACTTTGACCCAGGCGTTGTCATTGCGGATGAGCTCTTCGACGTCGGCCAGTGGAACGTCCTTCTTCAGCTTGAAAGTCAGGGCCTGGCTATGGCAACGCATCGCGCCCACGCGCACGCAAAAGCCGTCGACCGGCGTTGCCGCCGTCCCAAAGCCCGGACCTTGGCCCAGGATCTTGTTGGTTTCCGCCCCGGCCTTCCACTCTTCGCGGCTGACGCCGTTGCCCAGGTCCTTGTCGATCCAGGGAATGAGGGAGCCGCCCAACGGTACGCCGAAATTCGCCGTCTCCTCGGCCGACAGCGATTGCTGGCGAGCCAATACCTTGCGGTCGATTTCGAGAATCGCGGACTTCGGGTCGGCCAGCAGTGCCTTCACCTCGCTGTTGAGCGTGCCGAACTGGGTAAGCAGCTCACGCATGTGCTGCGCGCCGCCGCCGGATGCCGCCTGGTAGGTCATGCTGCTCATCCATTCGACCAGGCCGGCCTTGTACAGCGCGCCCACCCCCATCAGCATGCAGCTGACGGTGCAATTGCCGCCGATCCAGTTGCGTCCGCTCTTGGCCAGCGCGTTGGTGATCACCGGCATGTTCACCGGATCCAGGATGATGACGGCGTCGTCCTTCATGCGCAGCGTCGAGGCCGCATCGATCCAGTGGCCGTTCCAGCCGGTCGCGCGCAGCTTGGGAAACACTTCCGTCGTGTAGTCGCCGCCCTGCGCCGTGATGACGATGTCGCACTTCTTCAGCGCCTCGATATCGAAAGCGTCCTTGAGCTGCGTCTCGTTCTTGGCCTGGGCCGGCGCCTTGCCGCCGACGTTCGAGGTGGTGAAGAACAGCGGCTCGATCAAGGCAAAGTCGCCTTCGGCCTGCATCCGGTCCATGAGGACGGAGCCGACCATGCCGCGCCAGCCGACCATGCCGACCAACGGTTGTTGTGCGTTCGCAAGTTTCATTTCAATCGCCTTTTCAAAAGTTAGCTACAAACCTTTTGTTCCCCGGCTCGTCTGGGCCGGGGAAGGGCGCGACGAGTCGGAGCTGTTAGCCCTTGGTAGTCTTCTTCGTAATCGCGGCCACGACGGCATCGCCCATCTCGCGGGTGCCGACCTGCTTGGTGCCTTCGGAATGGATGTCCGCCGTGCGCAGGCCCGAGGCGAGCACGTCCTTCACGGCCGACTCGATGCGGTCGGCGGCTTGGGATTGATCGAGCGAATAACGAAGCATCATGGCGGCAGACAATATTGTAGCTAAAGGATTGGCGATTCCCTTGCCCGCGATGTCCGGGGCGCTGCCGTGGCTCGGTTCGTAGAGGCCCTGGCTGGAGGTGTTCAGGCTGGCCGAGGGCAGCATCCCGATCGATCCGGTGAGCATGGCGGCCTCGTCGGACAGGATGTCGCCGAACATGTTGCCGGTGACGACCACGTCGAATTTCTTGGGCGCCCTCACCAGCTGCATGGCGGCGTTGTCCACGTACATGTGGTCCAGCGCCACGTCCGGGTACTGCTTGCCGATCTCCGTGACCACGTCTTTCCAGAGCTGGAAGGTTTCCAGCACGTTGGCCTTGTCCACGCTGGTTACGCGCTTGCTGCGCTTGCGCGCTGCCTGGAACGCCAGGTGGGCGATCCGCTCGATTTCGGGGCGCGAGTAGCGCATCGTGTCGAACGCTTCCTCGGCGCCCGGGAAATGGCCGTCGACGGCCGTCCGGCGCCCGCGCGGCTGCCCAAAGTAGACGTCGCCCGTGAGCTCGCGGATGATCAGGATGTCCAGGCCGGCGATCAGTTCGGGTTTGAGGCTGGACGCGCCTACGAGCTGCTCATAGCAGATCGCCGGGCGCAGGTTGGCGAACAGGCCCAGGTTCTTGCGCAGGCCCAGCACGGCCTGCTCGGGGCGCAGCGGCCGGTCGAGCTTGTCGTATTTCCAGTCGCCCACCGCGCCGAACAACACCGCATCGGCGTCCTTGGCCAGCTTGAGAGTCGATTCGGGCAGCGGATGCCCATGCGCCTCATAGGCGGCGCCGCCCACCAGCGCGGTTTCCATCTCGAATTTCAGGTCCAGCACCTTGAGGACCTTGACGGCTTCCGCCACGATTTCAGTGCCGATGCCGTCGCCCGGCAGAACTGCGATTTTCATGGTTTCAGCGCGTGAGCCAGCCACGGTTTTTGCGCCAGGCGCTGCGCTTCGAAAGCCTTGATCTTGTCGGCCTGGCGCAGGGTCAGTCCGATATCGTCCAGGCCGTTGGCCAGGCAGAACTTGCGGAAGGCCTGGACCTCGAACGCGAACTCCTCACCTTGCGGCCTGACGACCACCTGGCGATCCAGGTCGATGGTGAGCTGATAGCCCGGGAACGCGTAGACTTCGTCGAACAGCTGGCTGACCTGCGACTGCGGCAGCACGATCGGCAGCAGCCCATTCTTGAAGCAGTTGTTGAAGAAGATGTCGGCATAGCTGGGCGCGATGATGGCCCGGAAACCATACTGGTCCAGCGCCCACGGCGCGTGCTCGCGCGACGAGCCGCAGCCGAAGTTCTTGCGCGCCAGCAGGATCGAGGCGCCCTGGTAGCGCGGCTGGTTCAGCACGAAGTCCGGATTGAGCTTGCGGGTGGCGGGGTTCTGGCCCGGTTCGCCGTGGTCCAGGTAGCGCCATTCGTCGAACAGGTTGGGCCCGAAGCCGGTCTTGCGGATCGACTTGAGGAACTGCTTGGGGATGATCGCGTCGGTGTCGACGTTCTCGCGATCCATCGGGGCGACGAGGCCCTTGTGTACTGTGAATTTCTGCATGACGGACGAAACACGGTGCTGCGCACACGTGTCCTTGTGTTTGTCTATTTCCTCTTCGCGGCGTCTTCGATGGCGTTCCCGGCCTTCTGGATGTCCTGGCCGGCGCCTCTGACGGTGTTGCAGCCCGCCAGAGCGAAAGCGAACGACAGGGCGAGCAGGGCAGCGATAGTCTTCATGTTTCTTCTTTCTTATGCAAATTGGCGGACGTCGACGAAGTGGCCATGGACCGCTGCCGCGGCGGCCATGGCAGGGCTGACCAGGTGTGTGCGGCCGCCGGCGCCCTGGCGGCCTTCGAAGTTCCGGTTGCTGGTGGAGGCGCAGCGCTCGCCCGGCTCCAGCCGGTCGGCGTTCATCGCCAGGCACATCGAGCAGCCGGGCTCGCGCCACTCGAAGCCGGCGGCCTTGAAGATTTCGTGCAGCCCCTCGCGCTCGGCCTGATCCTTCACCAGGCCAGACCCCGGCACCACCATCGCCAGCTTGACGGTCCTGGCCACCTTCTGCCCCAGTTTCTTCACCATGGCCGCTGCTTCGCGCATGTCCTCGATGCGGCCGTTGGTGCACGAGCCGATGAACACCTTGTCCACGTAGATGTCGCCCAGCGCCTTGCCCGGTTCCAGCCCCATATAGGCGAGCGCGCGTTCGATCGAGTCGCGCTTGCTGGCATCCTTTTCCTTGTCGGGGTCGGGCACACGGCCATCGATACCGAGCACCATCTCGGGCGAGGTGCCCCAGGTGACCTGCGGAATGATCGCGGCGGCATCGAGTTCGACAACGGTGTCGAATTTCGCGCCGGGGTCCGAACGCAGCGTGCGCCAGTAGGCGACAGCCAGTTCCCATTCGACGCCTTTGGGCGCCAGCGGCCGGCCCTTGACGTATTCGATGGTCTTTTCATCGACGGCCACCAGTCCGGCTCGCGCGCCGGCCTCGATCGCCATGTTGCACACGGTCATGCGGCCTTCCATCGACAGGCCGCGGATGGCGGCGCCCGCGAATTCGATCGTGTAGCCGGTTCCGCCGGCCGTGCCGATCCTGCCGATGATCGCCAGTACGATGTCTTTGGCCGTGACGCCGCGGGCCAGCTTGCCCTCCACCTTGATCAGCATGTTCCTGGCCTTCTTGGCCAGCAGCGTCTGCGTCGCCAGCACGTGTTCGACTTCGCTGGTGCCGATGCCGTGTGCCAGCGCGCCGAATGCGCCATGGGTGGAGGTGTGCGAGTCGCCGCAGACCACCGTCATCCCGGGCAGCGTGGCACCTTGTTCGGGCCCGATCACATGAACGATGCCCTGGCGCTTGGACAGGAACGGGAAATAGGCGGCCGCGCCGAACTCGCCAATGTTCTTGTCGAGCGTGGTGATCTGCTCCTTGCTGATCGGGTCCGTGATGCCCTCGTAGCCGCGCTCCCAACCGGTGGTGGGCGTGTTGTGGTCGGCCGTGGCGACGATCGAACTGATGCGCCACACCTTGCGGCCAGCCTCGCGCA
Organism: Ramlibacter sp.; assembly: GCA_035571715.1. GTDB lineage: Bacteria > Pseudomonadota > Gammaproteobacteria > Burkholderiales > Burkholderiaceae_C > Ramlibacter. The sequence continues at coordinate 830 of DATNCB010000813.1, read as the reverse complement.
GCCCTTCGAACGCCTGCGGGCTGGTCACTTCGTGGACCAGGTGGCGGTCGATATAGAGGATGGCCGTCCCGTCTTCCTCGGTGTGGACGACGTGCTCGTCCCAGATCTTGTCGTAGAGCGTTTTACCCATGGTGGTTCCTGAATGGAAGCGATTTTATTCGCTCGCCCTTGTCTCGGCCTGCGGCGCGCTTCATGCCCATCCGGGGGCACGGGAAACAAAAAGCCCGCCGGAGCGGGCTTTCTCTTCGGCCCGGACGACGCCCGGGACCCAAGTCGTTCAACGCTTTTCGAGCGGGAGCACGTCGCGCTTGGTCGCGCCGGTGAACAGCTGGCGCGGCCGGCCGATCTTGTACTCGGGGTCGCCGATCATTTCGTTCAGCTGCGCGATCCAGCCGACCGTGCGCGCCAGCGCGAAGATCGCGGTAAACAGCGCGACGGGGATGCCGATGGCGCGCTGCACGATGCCGGAGTAGAAGTCCACGTTCGGGTACAGCTTGCGCGACACGAAATATTCGTCTTCCAGGGCGATCTTCTCGAGCGCCATGGCCAGCTTGAACAGGGGGTCGTTGTGCAGGCCCAGTTCGCCCAGCACTTCCTTGCAGGTTTCCTGCATCAGCTTGGCGCGCGGGTCGTAGTTCTTGTACACGCGGTGCCCGAAGCCCATCAGCTTGACGCCCGAGTTCTTGTCTTTGACCTGCTTGATGAATTCGCCGATCTTCTCCACGCCGCCCTGGGCCTGGATGTCGTACAGCATGTTCAGGCAGGCCTCATTGGCGCCGCCGTGCGCCGGGCCCCACAGGCAGGCCACGCCGGCCGCGATCGCCGCGAAC
>DATNCB010000812.1:0-2214 GCA_035571715.1 Ramlibacter sp. | reverse complement strand
CAGTGCAGGCGATTTTCGAGTCGGTCGATGCACCGCACAAACATCTGCACCTCGGGCTCGTTCCGATGGACAAGAGCGACGAGCGCTATCTCAAGGAGCGGACATTGATCGGGGTGACCGACCTGCCCGCGCCGCCCCCGGCCACCGGGCTGGAGTCGCCGCGGGCAAGCCCCGGCGCGGCGCCGGCCACCGGTATCAGGTTCTACGATGCGGTTTATCGCGGCGCCCCAGTCCGCGTGGGTGCCCTGCAGCGCCAATTGCAGGATGCGAGCGGCCGGCAGTACATGGTGCGGGTCCAGATGGCCCAGCACACGGACCCGCGCGACAAGGTACAGAAGGCGTATCTGCAACGCGAGCTGTGGCAGGACTTGCGAATGCTGGGCGCCACCGTGCTGCTGGTCTGGGTGGGTATCTCATGGGCCTTGCAGCCGCTCAAGCGCTTGCGCGCGTCGCTTCGCAAACGTCCCGCACACCACCTGCAGCCGCTGGATCCAAGCGATGTTCCCTATGAGGTGGTGCCGTTGGTCGAGGCGGTGAATCACCACATTGCCGACCACCGGCACTTGTTGGCCGAGCAGGGCCGGTTTCTGGCGGATGCGTCGCATCAGTTGCGCACGCCGCTCGCCATCATGATGACCCAGGCCGGCTATGCGCTGCGCGAGCACGACCCGGAAGTCCTGCGCGAAACCTTGCGTGCCATCATCACGCAGCTCGGCCGCAGCCGGCGGCTGTCCGACCAGTTGCTGGCAATGGCGGATGCCGCCCGGCCCGGGGACGATACCGAACCCGCGCCGCTGATCGACCTGAACTCCGTCGCGCGCGAGGTCGTGCTGCAGTACCTGCCACTGGCGCACGACAAGAACCAGGATCTGGGCTGGATCGACGTACGCGGCGAGGACATCCAGGAGGGTGCCGATGTTGCCGGGCTTGCCGCGCCGGTGCGGGCGCAGCCGGCGGAACTGCACGAAGCGCTGGCCAACCTGCTGCACAACGCGATCCGCCATACGCGCCCGGGCGGCAACATCACAGTAGGCGTGCGCGTCGAAGACGATGCGATTGTGGCCGAGGTATGCGACGACGGCCCGGGGATCGCTCCCCACCTGCGTGAAGCCGTTTTCGAGCGTTTCAGGCGTGGCCGAGCGTCGGACGCGGAGGGAACCGGCGGTGCCGGTCTGGGCCTGGCCATCGCACGCGCCTATGCCCGGCGCAACGGCGGTGACATCGCGCTCGCCGATCGCGGGCCGGCCGGCGGCCCCCCCGGTTTGTGCGCACGCCTGCGGCTGCCGCGGGCTTCGGTGGATGAGGGATAACACGTATTTCGAGGCGCGCGGCGGTTGTCGGCAGCAGATTGGAAGGTTCGCTTCCTAGACTGGGCTGTCACTGGCACAACCCCTGGCCGCACAAGACAGCGGCTCCCAAGGCGAAGCTTGCTCACCTACCCCATCTGACTTCATATGAATGACCGGAATCTTCTCAGGGGCCTGTTCGTCATTGCGATTGCCCTGGGCTTTGGCCTGGCGTCGCTGCGTTACCCGATAGGCGAGTTCAGTCGCGCGGGGCCCGGTCTCTTTCCCCTGGCGACGAGTTGTATCCTGTTCGTGATTGGCCTGACCATCGTGGTGCGTTCGCGCTTCGTCGAGCACGTCCACATCCAGCTGAACCTCAAGAACATTGCCATCATCCTGGGGAGCCTGGGCGGATTCGCACTGATCTCCGAGCACCTCAACATGATCGCTGGGATCGTGTTCATGGTGTTTTGCGCCTCACTTGCCGGCACCGCGTCCTACTCGGTGATGCGCAACCTCAAAGTCGCGGCCGGCCTGATCGCCGTTGCCTTGGCCTTTCAAAAACTCCTCGGCTTTAACCTGCCCCTCTACTGATGGACGTCCTGCACAACCTCGCGCTGGGTTTTGAAATCGCGCTGAGCTGGCAAAACCTGCTGTACTGCGCCATCGGCTGCACGGTGGGCACGCTCGTGGGGCTGTTGCCGGGGCTGGGCCCGCTGGCCACCATCAGCATCTTGCTGCCGCTGACCTACTCCATTCCCACCGGTGGCGCGCTCATCATGCTGGCCGGGATCTACTACGGCGCCCAGTATGGCGACAGCGTGAGCGCCATCACGATGAAGATTCCGCACGCCAGCAGCATCGTGGCCTGCATCGATGGCTACCAGATGACGCTCAAGGGCAAGTGCGGCCTGGCCCTGTTCACCGC
>DATNCB010000811.1:0-2719 GCA_035571715.1 Ramlibacter sp. | reverse complement strand
GCATGACATTGAATATGGCCGGAAAATCACGAGACATCATTCTCGGAGGTACCTGGAATGCCGTCTTCGTTGTCTGGTGCCCTGAGCCGCCGGCTGAGTCGCTTGGCCTTGTTCGTTGGATTGGTGGTGGGCTTTGCCCGCGCAACGCAGGCCGCGGCGGATCTGCCGTTGGATCGCATCAAATTGCCGCCGGGCTTTTCCATTGAGCTGTGGGCCCGAGTCGACAACGCCCGCGCGATGGCTCTGGGGCGTGCCGATCCGTCCGGTGGCACTGTCTTCGTCGGGTCCATGCGGGCGGGCAAGGTGCAAGCGGTTCGCTTTGACGCCGCGTTCAAGGCCACGGGCGTCACAATTGTGGTCAGCGGGCTGCAGGCGCCCGCCGGCGTCGCCTACAGGGAGGGAAATCTCTACGTATCGGCGGTCAGCCGCATCCTGCGTTTCGATGGTATCGAGCAGCACCTGGACCATCCGCCCGCTCCGGTCGTGCTGACTGACAAGTTGCCCAGCGAAACGCACCACGGCGCGAAGTTCATCGCGTTCGGCCCCGATGGCAAGCTTTACTTGAACATCGGCGCGCCGTGCAACATCTGCGAGCCGGACCCGCAGCATGCCCAGATTGCGCGCATGAACATCGATGGCAGCGGCACCGAGGTATTTGCCCGCGGCGTACGCAACAGTGTCGGATTCGACTGGCACCCGCAGACGCACGAGCTCTGGTTCACCGACAACGGCCGCGACATGCTGGGCGACGATACGCCGCCCGATGAGCTCAATAACGCGCCGCGCTCCGGCATGCATTTCGGCTACCCGTATTGCCACGGCGGCGATCTCGCCGACCCCGAATTCGGTGTCAAGCGGCCTTGTCAGGAATTCGCGCCGCCGGCGCAGAAGCTGGGCCCGCACGTGGCATCGTTGGGGATGCGGTTTTACACCGGGACCCAGTTCCCTGCGCAGTACCGCAACCAGATCTTCATTGCCGAGCACGGCTCATGGAACCGTTCGAAGAAGATCGGGTACCGGATTTCGTTGGTGCGGCTGCAAGGTAACAAGGCCGTGGCTTACGAGGCGTTTGCCAGCGGCTGGCTGCAGGGCGAGACGGCGTGGGGCCGTCCCGCCGATGTGCTGGTGCTGCCCGACGGGTCGATGCTGGTGGCCGACGACCACGCCGGGGCGATCTACAGGATCAGTTACCGCCAGGGTTAGGAGACGACGATGACAAGATCTTCTGGCACCAGCGACTGCTTTCGCACGCTCGCGGCGCTTTGCACCGGTGCACTCCTGGTGGCCTGCGCCGCTGTCCGGGCGCAAGAGGCCGCGCAAGCGCAGAACATGGAACTGGTCGGCAGCCACGACCTGCAGGGCCGCAGCGCGTACCAGCCGACGATCCAGAACCAGAACGGTCGCTGGATCGCCTACATCGGCCACCACGGCGGCACGGCGGGGAACCCGCAACCCCTTGACCCGCTGACGGGAACGCGGCAGTTCAATGGCACGTCCGTCGTCGACGTCACCGATCCCGCGCATCCCAAGTACCTGGTCCACATTCCCGGCGAGCAGGGCTTGGACGAGGCCGGCGGCGCGCAGATGGTGCGCGTGTGCCCGGGCAAGGGATTGCCCAAGGCCGACCCGAACAAGTTCTACATGCTGCGGGTGTTCGGCAACTCCGCGCACGAAATCTGGGACGTCAGCCGGCCGGAGGCGCCGGTGCGCCTGGCGCAGATCGGCCCCGTTAAGGGAACGCACAAGAACTTCTGGGAGTGCGACACCGGCATCGCCTACCTGGTCTCGGGCCTGCCCGACTGGCGCACCCGGCGCATGACCCAGATCTACGACCTGAGCGATCCGGCGCATCCGGTCTTCATCCGAAACTTCGGCCTGTCCGGCCAGCAACCCGGCGCCACCGGCCCGGTGCCTCAGGAACTGCACGGAGCCATCTCGACCGGGCCCGCAGGCAATCGCGTCTATTTTGGATACGGCACCAACAAGAGCGGCGTCGTGCAGATCGTCGACCGCAAGAAGCTGCTGGAAGGTCCGCGCGAGCCCACCGACGAAAATCTGCTCTATCCGCAAGTGGGCCGGCTGGAGATGTCGCCGTTGACCGGCGCGCATACCACCTACCCGATACTGGGCGTGGAAGTGCCCGAGTTCGCCCGGGACCGCGAGCACAAGCGCGACTTCCTGCTGGTGGTGAATGAGTCGCTCGTCAACGAATGCGCGGAGGCGCGGCAGATGGCCTGGATGGTGGACATCACCGTGGAGTCCAGGCCGCAATTCGTCTCCAGCTTCACGGTGCCGGAAGCCAGCGGCGACTTCTGCAGCCGCGGCGGCCGCTTCGGAACGCACTCGTCCAACGAGAGTTTCACGCCGTTCTACTACAAGCGCGTCGTGTTCCTCGCTCACTTCAACGCGGGCGTGCGGGCGGTGGACGTTCGCGACCCGTTCAAGCCCAGGGAGATCGGCTACTACATACCCGCCACCACGGCGCTGACCGAGCCGCGCTGCGTGAAGGTGGATGGGAAGGACCGCTGCAAGGTCGCGATCCAGACCAACAATGTGGAAGTCGACGACCGCGGGTACATCTACATTGTCGATCGCGCCAATACGGGCCTGCACATACTGCGCCTGACGGGCGCGGGACGCGAGGCCGCCGGCCTGCCGCGATAAGCCACGCGCCAATGACCGCAAGAAGACAGTTTTCGTGGCCACCGAAATCGAATTC
>DATNCB010000810.1:0-29854 GCA_035571715.1 Ramlibacter sp. | reverse complement strand
ACACGCTGTAAAGTTCCTGGACGAACGAAGTGTCGACCCACGCTGACTTGGCCGGGTTGCATTGGGCGCCGGCCGCGCCGGTGACGATGCACAAAACAAGGGCGGTTGCGAAGCTGCGCATTGGAGTCTCCAGGTTGGGCTGGGGCCTGTTCACACTGCTTTTGCAAGTGCGAACGTGGCTAAAACTGCGCCAATCTAGGCGCGCGACAACGCCCAGGCTGCCCGCCTGGGCTAGGAGCGTAACAACGAGTGGCGCTGTTTTAGCCCCGTTCCCTGCGGGTTGCGGCCAAAAAGGCCATGCGCCGCGTTGCGAAGCCTGGCCGGGGGGCGACCCCGGCTGCATTTCGCGCCTTGCGCATGACCTTTTTGACTCGCAACGCATCTTGTAAGAATAGTGTGAACAGGCCCTACTAAAGGATGCGCAGCAGCTGGGAGTGGTACTCGCGCACGCTAGACTCGTCGTAATCCTTCTCATGTCCGGAGTTCGAATGAAGTTTGCCCCTTCCCTGCTGATGGCCTTTGCGCTGGCGGCATTCGCCGGCACGGCCGGCGCTCAACTGAAGCTGCCGCGCAACGCGCCCCAGCCCGCGGTACCTGGCGCGGCGCCCGCACCAGCGCCGGCCGCGTCTGCCGTTGACAACACCGAGAAGGAAGCGGCCGGCAAGCTGGCTGCCGCCGGCTGGCTGGTGTTGCTGGACCGCCGTGACTGGGGCCGGGCCTGGGAGACTTCCAGCAGCGTGTTTCGCGGCATGGTGCCGCTGCCCACATGGATGGACGGCATCCCGAAGGTGCGCGAGCCGTTCGGCGCGTTGGTGGAGCGCACGCCGGCGGAATCGGTCTACAAGACGACGCTGGAAGGCCGGCCGGCCGGCGAATACGTGACGTCGATCTTCCTGAGCAAATTCGACAAGCGCGAGTTGCAGGAAGTGGTGACCACCGTGCGTGACACCGACGGCAAGTGGCGCGTTACCGGGTACTCGACCCGCTAGCGGGAAACACCCAGCTGCGCGGCGCCACCGAACGGGGTGCCGCCGCCGAACTGCATGCCACCGGCCGCGGGTGCGGCGCCCATCGATTGCGTGGCCATGCTCGCGCGCGACACGAACTGGCTTGCCGAATGCGGCGATCCCGCCACACCCCTGGCCAGCTTGACGTCGGCCGGCGCGATCCGTTCCGCCGACGCGAGGTGGTAGCGCAGCGTCGGCAGCGTACGGTCGATCCAGCCCTTGAGCCGCGGCTCCCTGGCGACCAAGCTCGCCTTCTCGTAGACCTGCACGTCCTCCTGCTGGTTCTTCAGAGCGACTTCTCTCAGGAACTCGCGGTCGAACTTGGAGCCGTGCAGCTTGGCCAGGCGGTTGAGGACCTTGCGCTGGTCATTGGCCAGCATGGGGGCGGCCATGCCCCGCCCGTGCAGCATGTGCAGCAGTTCGTTGCTGGCGGACGCGTGATAGTTGATCAGCGTGGCCGCGAACGAGCGCACGGCCGGATCATTCGACTTGCCCAATGCCATGCGCGACGCCTCGGCTTCGAAGCGGCTGCTGGCCGCCGCATCTTTCAGGAACCGGCGCTCTTCCCGCTGCTCGGCCGTCATACGCCTTGCATTGGCGGCGGCGGCCGGCGCGAACGTCGCCGGCCGGACCACCGGCCTGGGCCTGGGTTTGGCCTGTTCAGTCGCAGCGCCAAGGGACAGGACCGGCACTGAGGTCGAGCGGGAATTGCCGTACTCCGCCTCGCTTTCTGCGCGTACCGCACCCGCCAGCATGAGCGCGGACGCGGAAGCCAGGATGCAAAAGCTCGTGCATTTCATGACAGTTCCCCGGAGGCTGCGCCTGCTCGAACTGCCGGCAGGCCTGCATCCATGCTGAGCAGTTGCCGCCGGGAGGCGTGTCAGACGCCGCCTCATGCGCGCGTAGGACAGCTCGCCCGGACCATCAACTTCCGGCCTTTTTCACGAAGGGCATTTTCTGTGCCACCGCCAGATGCTCGCGCAACTTCGGCAGCGTCTTGTCGACCCAGGCCTTGAGGTCGGCGTCCTTGGCGTTCGCACTGGCTTTCTCGAACTTCTTGATGGCTTTTTCGTGGTCCTTGATGCCCACCTCACGCACGAAGCGCTGATCGAACTCGTTGCCGGTGAGCTTGGCCATCTTTTCGACGTCCTTGCGCTTGCCGCGCGGCGGTGCGGCCGGCAACTCCACCTTCTTGCTGTTGGCCAGTTGCACCAGCTCGTCGTTGGCCTTGCCGTGGTCCTGGGCCAGGGTGCTCGCAAAGTCCTTCACATCCGCACTGCTTGCCTTGGACTCCGCCAATCTTGCGATTTCCACTTCGAACATGCCGCTCTCGGCCGCGTCCTGGATGAACTTGCGGTCGGCTCGCGCGAGCTGGTAGTCCATGGACGAGGCCGACCTGGCAGTGTCGATGACGCCTGTCTGCGCCATGGCGGCACCGGCCGACAGGCCCAGCGCCGCCACCAGCGGAAGTAACCGGATGGAGGTGGTTTTCATCGATACTCCCTCCAACGAAAAGGCGCAATGAATTAACCGGCGACGTCTTTCTTCTGGTCGTCGCCGACCGGCTTCATCCTGGACTCGGCGCGAGCGCGATCGCGCAGCGCCTTGATCATGTCGTGATTGCGCTGCGCCCCTTCGAACTGGCGCTGCACCAAGGCATGGACGTCGTGCGGAAGGTTCTGCTTGAGCGCCTTGCGATAACGCGCGACCGCCGCGTCCTCGCCCCGCTCGCATTCGTTGAGCATTTTTTCGTCGCTGGCGCCGCCGAACAAGCCGCGGATTTGCACCCACACACGATGCGCTGCCCCGATGACGGTGCCGCCTTCGTCCACCTTGCCGCCCAGGCGCTGGAGCTGCTCCTGGAGTTCGGCGGCGGCTTGGCGGCAGTTGTCGGCACGGCGCCCGAACAGAGCGCTCAGGCTCGGCGTGGTGGTGTGTTCGGCCGCTTCGCGAAATCCCAGTTCACCATCGCGCGCGTTTTCCAGCAGGTCATTGAGCGTTTCGAGCACCTGCTCCCGGCTGGCGCTGCCGTTGGTCACGTAAGAGCGCGCATTCTCGGCGCGCTGCCAGCCGGCCCGCGTCGCCTGGCGCGCCTCGTCCCAGGACAGCGAGGAGATGCCCTTGCGCACTTCCCAGTCGTTCGCCATGACTCGATCGGCGGCTTCGAATTCGCCGCCATAGATGCTGTAGCTGACCCAGCCCAGTTCGTAGGCGGGGCTGTAATCCTCGAACCGGCGTTCGCTCTCGTAGTACGGCTCGCGCGAATAGGTCTCGCGCCAGTAGTCAGCCTCGCTGCTCGGATAAGCGGCCAACGGATGGTCGCCAGGACTCAACGCCGCGGGCTGCGTGCCCTGGTCGGCCGCATGCGTGCCTTGACCGCTGATGGGGTCGTGAGTCTGGTCTCTGTCTTCAGCCATGGCGTGCTCCTTGCACAGTTGCCCTGATGCCATGTTCCGCACCGTGCCCCGTATGACCGTCGGCGCTTGGCGCGCCAGCATGTAGGACGGATGCGAGTTAGGCAGGCTCCGGTCAAGCCGGAGCCTCCCTAGCCGTGCGAGTGAGCCAGGCTGCTGACCAGGCTGACCAGGCCGATGCCGACCAGCAGCCAGGCGATCTGCGCGGCCGTTCCGCGCGCGGACAAGCGCTTTTGCAGCTGCGGAATCAGGTCGGCCAGCGCGACATAAATGAAGCTGCTGCCGGCGACCACCAGGAAGTACGGCAAATAGTCGTGCAGCCGGTCCACCAGCCACCAGCCCGTCAGGCCGCCAAGTGCCGTGACCGAGCCTGCCAGCGAAACCTTGATCAAGGCGGCGCGCCGGTTGGCACTGGTCAGGCGCAGCACGGCGAGGTCCCCGATGTGGTGCGGCACCTCGTGCGCGAGCACGGCCAATGCAGCGATCACGCCCAAACGTAAATCGGCGACGAACGCCGATGCGATCAGGATCCCGTCGCCGAAACAATGGACGCTGTCGCCGGTGAGCACAGCCCAGCCGCCCGTTCGCAACGGCGGCAGATGGTGCTCATGGTCCGCGTGGTGCTCATGGTCCGCGTGGTGCTCATCGTCCGGGTGGTGCTCGTGTGCGTGGTGATGTTCATGGCCGTGATGCCAAAGCTCGGCCTTGTCGAGCAGGAAGAAGAACACCAAGCCGATCAGCAAGGTGGAAAACAACTCCTTGGCACCGGCTTGGCTTTCGAACGCTTCAGGCAACAGGTGCATGAAGGCCGTGGCCAGCAGCGCGCCAGCCGCCAGGCTGAGCAGATGCGGCGGGCCGGCGTGAACGGCCTCTTCGCGTCCGCCGCCCAACAAGCCCAAGCGCATCAGGCCGGCGGCCAGCCACACGCTGCCGATGCCCGCGCCCGAGGTCGCGATCAGGATTGTTAGCAAATTCATGGCGAAGGGTTCGGCGCGCGCGGCTTCACCCTCTTCCCTCTCGATGTTGCCGGCGAAGGCCGGTTCTGCCTTAATCTTAACAATCGTTTCAAACAGCATCGCACCGCCGGGCGCGTGCAAGACTCCGGCGCGCTGGAAACAGGCTGTCAGTTCGGCTTGTTCAGACTGTGCTTGCTCGCGTAGGCGTACAGGTCCAACCGGTTGGACAAGCCCAGCTTGCTGTAGATCGATGTGAGGTGGTTGCGCAACGTGTGCTCGCTGATGCACAGGCGTCCGGCAATGACCTTGCCGGGGGCCGAAGCATCGCTCGCCACCGCGATGATGGTCTGGCGCTCGCGCATCGTGAGCGTGGAGATTTTCGACTTCTCCGGATCGTTCTTCTCGGCGACTTTCTGCCGTGCCATCTCCATGAAGATGCGGCTGGTCGCGCCCCGGTCGATCCAGAGTTCCCCCTCATGGACTTTCTCGATCGCCTTGAGCAGCGTGGCAGGCGGCTCGCGTTTCTTGACCACTCCGCGTACGCCCGCGAGTACAGCGCGGTCGAGCATGGCGAGATCCGGCGAACCGGTCAGCACGAGAATCTTCGCGCGCGTGCGGGCCTGCAGCTCGGTCAGGGCCTCGGAAGGCTCGTCGCCATCCAGGTCGAGAACCACGACGTCGGGCGCGTTGCGCTCCAACATTGGAAGGCTCTCGGCCGCTGTGGCCGCCATGCCCATCACCTCGAGCCGCGGATGCGCGGATTGAACCAGGCGTTCCAGGCCCCAACACACCATCGGCTGGGCAACCAGGTGCACCTGGATAGGACGCGTTTGGCCGGTCAACATATAACGAAGCTCAGGAGTTCATATAACTAAGAGTTTCAATCCTAATGAGCCGCGCTGGACTGTGCCGGTCGATGAACAGGACTTGCAAATAGTTGCAGATAGTCATGGAAGGCCGCGCGCGGTTTCAAACGCTTGCAGCCGCCTGGCAGACAGCTCAAGCGCCGCTGAGCCTGAGCTGGTCCCAGTACTTTCATCCCCCCAACCTTGCGTGCGACCCATGACTTCGACCTAGAAAAAAGGCCGGGAACACCCAGAGACAGAGTCGAGCTGTCAAACCAAACTGGCACGCATGTTGAAGTTCAAAGAGCAGCGCTTGGAGCCTCGCGAGCGCTTGGCACTGCCGCTGCGGTTGCGCGATGGCAGCCATGCGGTAACGCGCGACATCAGCTCCAGCGGCCTGTTCTTTGAAATGGCCGGTGAGCACGATGTGTTTGGGCTTTTGGACTTCGAGATGCAGCTGCCGGCACACATGAAGTTCAGCGCCGTGGGCGAGATCGTGCGCGTGGAATACCGGTTTGGAACCACCGGTGTGGCGGTGAAGCTGCTCTCGCCTCGCCTCGAGCCGCTGGACTGAAGCTCAGCGCGCCGTCTATGAATGCAAGCCCGAACTGGAACCCAGCGGCGGCCTCCCGCTCTGGTTGCACTTGCGCCTTCTTGTCCTGTTGCTTCCCGGCATACGCGCAACTTGTTCGGGAGGCTTGTCCTAGTCAAATCAGGACTCAATGACCATTGTGCGGCTCTGCTACCGCGACCATATTTGCGTCAACAAAACACATTGAGTGTGAACGAACGAGCCCAACAAAATGAAGAATACCGCCGCGTCGCTTCTGGACTTGCCTGCCATGCTGGCGGCCAACCCCCGCATAGGCGTGCTGATTGTGTTGCTGGTCGCAGCGGCAGTCATCGACTACCGCAGCTACCGGATTCCGAACTGGCTGACCGTCGGCGGAATGCTCCTCGGCCTGGCCTGCAGCGCGATCCTGCCGTCCCCCGATCACACCGGCTTGGTGTGGGCCCTGGGCGGACTGGCCGTCGGCTTCGGCGTCATGCTACCGCTGTACGCGCTGAGGATCCTGGGCGCGGGCGACGTCAAGTTGATGGCGATGGCCGGCGCATTCCTGGGCGCCTTCGGCACCCTGTACGCGATCCTTTTCACGTTCATCGCGGGCGGCGTTCTCGCCATCGCATTGGCCCTGACTCATGGAGCGTTGCTACGCATGCTGGGGAACGTGAAGAACGTCGTGCAATTCATGACCTTCTCAATCATGGGCGGCGTTCGCCCAGCCGCTCCGATCGAGGCCGGCGCATCGATCGGACGACTGCCGTACGGCATCAGCATCACCGCAGGAACTATCGCTTACCTGGCCGTCAGCGGACTGGGTTCCGCGTGAGCCGCGTCCAACCTTCAACCGATGGAGATTTGAAATGAAAAACATCAAGGCGATCGCCCTGCTGGTCCTCGCCGTCATTACGGGCCTGGCAGCTGCCGTTTACGCGGCATCGTGGGTCGCGCAGCGCGGCAATATCGCGTCCACGAAAGTGGTCGTGGCTGCTGTTGACATCGAGCTTGGCAGCAAGATCAATCCGCAGATGCTCACGACTTCGGACTGGCCAAGCGGGTCGGTGCCCGAAGGTACGTTCAAGGACGTGAAGGCGCTGCAGGACCGGGTGGTGAAAACCAGTGTCATGCGGGGCGAAGCCGTTGTCGAACGCAAGTTGTCTCCAGCAGGAACGACTGGAGGCCTCTCGGCGGTCATCGCGGAAGGCAAACGGGCGATGACAGTACGGGTGAACGACGTGGTCGGGGTTGCCGGGTTTGCCCTGCCGGGGAACTACGTGGATGTAATGGTCAACGCCCAGCAGGAGCGGGGCAAGGGCGAAGCCGACAACCACGTCAGCATGACCGTTCTCGAGCAAGTCCTGGTACTTGCCGTAGCCCAGGAAGCCAGCCGCGACGAAACCAAGCCAAAGGTGGTCAGCGCTGTGACGCTGGAGTTGTCTCCAGCAGATGCCGAGAAGCTCGACCTCGCCCGCAGTGTTGGCACGCTGTCCTTGGTCCTTCGCAACCAGCTCGACAAGAAAACGGTCGCCACCGCGGGCGTGACCAAGAGCCAGTTATTGAAGTTCACACCCGCAGTGGAGGCGCCTGCCGCACGGCCGGTCGAGGTCGCCGTGCGCCAAGTCGCGCCGAGGCGCGCCACGATGTCCATGTCGGGTCCGCCATCGGTATGTGTTGAGGTGATTCGTAGCGGGACGCGCGTACTCGACTGCTTCTGATCGGCACTCCGCCCCTGTTCGAGAACAACAAGTCCTGGAGAAAAAATGAAGAACACTTGCTGCCATACTGCCGCCGTCTTGATGGCGACAACCCTGGCCGTATCCGCTTACGCGCAGACGCCCCCCGCTGCCGGTACAACCGCAAGACCGGCGACTCACCCCACGCCCGTCCTGCGCCCGTGCAGTTCGGTTGTAGTGGATCCCCCAACTGTCTTGACTCTAGGCAAATCAAGGGTGGTCCGGTTGGACTTCCCCGCTGCCCGGGTGATCGTCGGCGGCCTGGGAACCAGCCGTGCCGGAAGACCCGTGACCTCGGGCGAAGGAGCAGCGCCGCCGGTTGCGGGTCGCCCCCCAGCAGGCGCTGTCGCCGATGGCGTCGCCGATACGGAGATCACGCTGCTCAGTCCGACGGAGCTGTTCTTCCTGGGCAAGAAAACTGGTTCGATGAATGTGGTACTGCAAAGCACGGACGGCCGCTGCGTCGTCAAGGACATCGTCGTCACCGTCGATCCGGAAACGCTGCAAGTGAAGCTGAGCGAGCTGATGCCGGAAGAAACGGCGATCAAGATCAGGGGTGCAGACACCGCGCTGGTCCTCACCGGCACGGTCAGCGATGCCCTCAAGCTCGACCAGGTCATGAGCCTTGCCGTTTCGTACGCGGATGCCAAGAAGGTCGTCAACCTGCTCCGCATCACAGCGCCACAGCAGGTCATGCTGGAGGTGCAAATCGCGGAAGTCAGCAAGAATTTGATCGATAAGCTAGGTTCGAGTGCGAACCTGACGCGCACCGCCAGCAGCGGCCTCAACACCTACTCCCTTATTTCGAACTTCTTGAGTGCCGGCGGCGGGTTGGTGCAGGCCCTACGGATCGGCCGCGGTTCGCTGAGTATTGACGCTCAAAGAGACGACGGGCTTGTGCGCGTTCTTGCCGAGCCGAATATCTTGGCGATCAGCGGCCAATCGGCCAGCTTCCTGTCGGGCGGAAAGATATTCATTCCCGTGGCGCAGAACAACAACAACGGCGGCGGCACGACCATTACGCTGGAAGAAAAGGAATTTGGCATTGCGCTGAAATTCACGCCCACGGTGCTTGACGGCGGCCGCGTAAACCTGAAGCTGATCTCCGAAGTCTCAGAGCTGTCGCAGACGGGTTCTCCGTTCACCACTGTGAACGGAGTCACCGCAGTCCTCCCATCCATGACGACACGGCGCGTCGATACAACGGTGCAACTCGGTGATGGCCAGAGTTTCGTGGTCGCCGGCCTGATCAAGAACAACATGAGCGAGGCGCTCAAGAAGTTCCCTGGCTTGGGCGACGTACCGGTCATGGGTGCGCTTTTCCGCTCGACCGAGTTCCAGACGGACCAGACCGAATTGATGTTTGTAGTGACACCGCGCCTGGTCAAGCCATTGACGACAGCGGCAACGCTGCCCACCGACAATCACGCCGTGCCTACGCCGGCTAGCTATCACATGATGGGCACCGGCGAAGCGAAGAACCCGCCGGCGCCGGCAAGGACGTCAAACGTCCAACCAGCACCCGTCGAGCCACAAGCGCCGGCACCGACGCGCGCAGCCGCGGCGGAGCCAGCGCTCGTCAACTCACTGACGCCCCCGGCACCGTCGTCGGCCGGCGACGCCGCCGGCCTCACTACGACCACATCCGGACCGGTGCGAACGGGCGCCGCGGCGGCGATGCCGATTCCGACCTCGGCAGCCGTGCCGGCTGCCCGCCCCTGAAACCAGAACAC
This sequence comes from Ramlibacter sp., assembly GCA_035571715.1. Lineage (GTDB taxonomy): Bacteria > Pseudomonadota > Gammaproteobacteria > Burkholderiales > Burkholderiaceae_C > Ramlibacter. The sequence continues at coordinate 20,604 of DATNCB010000810.1, read as the reverse complement.
TCCGGAGAACTCCATGAACAGATCATTGGCTCTCGCGATGCTGGCGCTGTTGGCTGGGTGCGCAGCCTCTCCAACCCCGAATTACGACGCGCGCTTCGGCGATGCCGTGCGCGAAGCCCGCCAGCGGATGACGTTGAATCCGAACGCCGGTAGCAACCCGGTCGCAGTCACGGGCATGGACGGCAGGGCGTCACGCGAATCGATCGTGCGCTACCAGGACTCATTCAAGGCGCCACCGCCGGTGGTCAATGTCATCAATATCGGCGGTGGGGTCGGTGGCGGCGGTAGTGGCCAATAGGACAGGAGGACATAACGCATGCACTAACTCAATCCTCCATTTTCTCTATTCGATGTTTTTTCCACGTGCAACTTGAAAGGTGAAACATGAACAAACTTCTCAGCTCCATCCGTTCGTTCGCCATTGAAGACGACGGTTCCCAGGTCATTGAATACGCACTCATCATCGCGGTCGTTTCGATCGCCCTGGTGGTCGCCCTCAGCGCGCTAACCGGCACCCAATTCAGCGGCTTCATCGGTCGCGTCGGCACCTGCCTGACAACGCCGACCTGTGTGTGATCGAGCCCCTGCGGGAATCCGGCCGAGCGGTTGGGTTCCCAATTGGACGGATTTCATGCTTTGTCATTCGCAGGGGAGCGAAATGAAGAAGTTGCTTGCCTCCATCCGCTCATTCCTGGACGAAGATGACGGCGTGCAGGTGATCGAATACGCTCTCATCATCGCTGTCATATGCCTCACGATGGTGATCGCTCTTCGTGATCTGACAGGCCCGAATTTCAGTGGCTTCGTCAACCGCGTCGCCGCCTGCTTGTCGAACGCCCCCTGCCTCTGACCCACGTTCCGGATTCAAGGAACATTCCCATGCGCCATACAACTCGAAATCAACAAGGGGGAGCGATCATCATAACGGTCGCCTTGCTCCTGCTTTTCCTGCTGGGGTTCATGGGAATAGCCCTGGACTTCGGCCATCTGTTCGTCGTCAAAACCGAATTGCAAACCGCCATGGACAGTTGTGCCCTGGCCGCGGCACAGGAACTCGATGGAGCTGCCGACGCGCTGACCCGGGCCACCAGGGCGGGAAAGACCGCCGGAAATCTCAACAAAGTAAATTTTCAGGGCTCTGCGGCAGGAGTGGTCGATGAGGAGGTCACTTTCAGTGACACACTGATCGGAACCTACAGCCATACGTTCGCGCCTGTGGCAAGTGCCAGGTACGCGAAATGCACTCATACCAAGTCCGGTATGGCGCCCTGGCTCCTGCAGGCCCTGACAGCATTCACTGGCAACGCCGCGTATTCAGCTAGCCAGGGCGTCGCTGCCCTTGGAGTAGCAAGCCGCACGCCAGCGCAGAGTTCGTGCGCCATCCCGGTGGCGATCAATCCGAAGGCCGGCGGCACCCCCCCCAATTACGGCTACGTCCCCGGAGAGTGGATTCCGTCTCTGTACGACGAGTCCCCCGGTGGCCCAGCATCCTCGGACACCACCCCCGGCCATTTCGGCTGGGCCAACCTGGATGGCAGTTCTTCCGCTAGTCACACAAAAGCGCAGCTGATAGGCACCGGTGGTTGCAATCTGCATCTGACCGATACGGTGACCCCCGGGGCCAAGGTCGGTGCCAGCGAAGCGTGGAACTCGCGGTTCGGGATATACAAGAACGGCGCAGGGAATCCTACTATCGACACCGCCCCGCCAGATCTGACCGGTTACTCGTACACCCCCGTCAATTGGCCGACTAAAGCAGGTGCCGCATCTGATTTTCTAAGCAAGCGGGCGACCAATCGCTCGTTTGGCAACACGGTCGACACCATCAGCGCCGGCAATACCATCACCGGCCTGAGCATCAGCAACAGCTACAAGGACAATGGCATGGGCACCTTCGCCGCGGGTCCGAGATCCCTCGCAACGCACGGTGCTGACCGGCGCCTGGTCCTGGCACCCTTTGTTGCCGGCTCCAAAATCGTGGCGTTTGGATGCGTCCTCATGTTGCACCCGATAGACGGGCCGCACGTCACTGTCTATCTGGAATACGTGGGCAATGCCGCTGCTCTCGGCAGCCCATGCGCGAGTCTTGGGTTGGCAGGCGGAGCGGGCGGCCCTCTGGTGCCAGTTCTGGTCCAGTAGGAGCGATGATCATGAAACATCGTCAACGTGGCGTAGAGCTGGTCGAGTTTGCGCTGGTACTTCCGATCCTGCTGCTGCTCACGTTCATCACCACCGAGTACAGCCGCGCGCTTTTCCAATACAACACACTTTCGAAGTCAGTGCGGGATGCGGCTCGCTTCCTGTCCACCCTGGACCCCGGAAGCAAGACGACCGAAGCGAAAAACCTGGTGGTGTACGGCAGCATAGCCAACACTGGATCGCCGTTGGCGTTTGGTCTCACGACCGCTCAGGTAAAAACTCCGACGTGGCAGTTGCGCGGCGCTGGTCCCGTGATCAACACCGTTACCGTAACGATCGCCGGGTGCGCGACGTCAGCGCCGCCCTGCTACAAGTTCGTGCCCCTTTTTTCCAGCGCGTTCGGTGTGAATTTCGGCGATGTCAACTACGCTGACATCAGTGCAACGATGCGGGCTCCGCTATGAAGAAGCAGGTTGGCGCAACCACGGTGGAATTCGCCCTGGTTCTCATCATTTTTCTGACGTTCCTGCTCGGCATCCTCGATTTCGCGCGAATGTTGTGGACCTGGAACGCCGCCAGTGAGGCAACGCGGTGGGGCGCACGCGTTTCAGCGGTATGCGACAAGGATGCTGCCGTGGTGCTTGCCAAAATGAAGATCTTCGTTCCTCAGCTCGAGGCCGCCAATGTGCAGATCGATTGGTACGACTCGACATACAACGTCAGCACCACCTGCGACCACACCAATTGCGCCGGTGTAAACGTCAAGATCGTGAACCTCGACTACCAATGGATCTCGCCGATTGGATTCGCAACCAAAGCCGCGATCCCTATGCCGGGATTCTCCACGTTCCTGCCGCGGGAGATCATGGGGCAAGACCCCAACAGCGCGGCCATCTGCTCATAACCTCGGAATCTGGAATGCGAATTGCAGTCATCTCACCCAGCCGTAGCCACCTCGATGAAGTGGGTCGCTTACTTGAGGCGCAACAACACATCGCGCGCCTGTTCGAGGGAGGGAAGAGCAGGATGCGCGAAATCGCAGAACGCGAGCAGCCTGAGCTGATGCTAGTCGATGGCATGTGCTGCGACACCGCCGAACTCGCACAAGTCGAATACGTTACGACCCACTACCCCGCCGTGACGGTCATCCTGCTGTGTTCGACCAACACCCCCGAATTCCTGATCAACTCGATGCGCGCCGGCGTGCGCGAGGTGCTTCCCTCACCCGTGACACCCCCAGCGCTGGAAGCGGCCGTGGGCCGGGTCGCCGCCAAGCTTCTCGGGGCAGCAGCGCGGAAGACGGGAAAGATCCTGGCCTTCATGCCATGCAAGGGCGGCGCCGGAGCCACCTTTCTCGCGACCAATCTCGGCTGGCAACTTGCCGAGATGAAATCGGTCCTCCTCATCGACCTCAACCTGCAGTTCGGCGATGCGCTTTCCTTCGTCCACGACGGGAAGGCGACCTCCACGGTGGCGGATGTGGCGAAAAACATCAGCCGACTCGACGCGTCGCTGCTCGCGGCCAGTACGGTCAAGGTAACAGCGAACTACAGCATCCTGGCGGCGCCCGAAGACCTGGCCCACGCCATGGAGGTCAAGCCAGAGCACATCGATGCCATCATCAGTCTGGCCGTGACGCAGTACGAGTTCGTCATCCTGGATGTGCCCCGCTCGCTCGATACGGTCGCAGTCAAGGCACTAGATCGCGCCTGGCGCATCTTCCCCGTGCTGCAATCGGGCCTGCCGGATTTGCGCAATGCGGGCAAGCTGCTGGAGGCATTCAAGTCGCTGGGCTATCCGCCCGACAAGACCGAGCTGATCATCAATCGTTTTGACAAGAGCAGCGATATCGGCATCGACCAGGTCCAGCGCTCCCTGGGCAGCGTGCGCCTGAACACCGTGCCCAACTCCTACCGCGAAGTGAACGCCTCGATCAATCATGGCGATCCGCTGATCAGGACGGCTCGAGGGAACACCGTGGCCAGGCATCTGGTCGATTTTGCAGAAGCACTGAGCCCGCGTCCGGAAGAAACCCGCAGCAGCGGATTGCTGGGCCGGCTTTTCAGGAGGGCATGAACATGAGCACAATACAACCGGTCACCGCACTGCCCCGCGACCAGACTTTCCTGTCGCTTCGCGAAAAGCTCAATGGCCGTGCTGTCGAGGAGCCAGTGAATGCCCGGCCAGCGGCCAATGGCGATGCCTACAAGGCGCTCAAGGAGCGAATCCACCTGAAGCTGCTAGAAACCTTCGACCTGGCTGCGTTGGAAGCGCTCGCGCCCGACGTGCTGCGCCACGAGATTGCGGTGATGGTCGAACGGCTGCTGCACGAAGAGCAGGCCGTGATCAACGACGCGGAGCGGGGAACGCTGATCCGCGACATCCAGCATGAGATGCTGGGATTCGGCCCGCTCGAGCTGCTAATGGCCGACCCGGCCGTCTCCGACATCCTGGTCAACTCGTACCGTCAGATCTACGTAGAGCGCAAGGGTCGGCTGGAACTCACTTCGGTCACCTTCACGGACGAGAAGCACCTGCTGCGCATCATCGACAAGATCGTGTCACTGGTCGGGCGGCGCATCGACGAGTCGAGCCCGATGGTGGATGCCCGGCTGCCGGATGGATCGCGCGTCAACGCGGTGATCCCGCCGGTAGCGTTGGACGGACCGATGATCTCCATCCGCCGCTTCGCCTTCGTTCCTTTGAAGATGGAGGACCTGACCGGCGAGAATCTGAGGACATTGACGCCCGAGATGGCCCACATGCTCCAGGCGCTCGTCAAATCCAAGGTCAACATGCTTATCTCCGGCGGCACGGGGGCCGGCAAGACAACGCTTTTGAACATCCTGTCGGGCTATATCCCCGAATCGGAGCGAGTGGTGACGATCGAGGATGCGGCTGAATTGCAGATGCAACAGCCTCACGTGGTCCGGCTGGAAACGAGGCCGATGAACATCGAAGGCAAGGGCGAGATCACCCAGCGCGCACTGGTCCGAAACGCTTTGCGGATGCGACCCGACCGGATCGTGATCGGCGAGGTGCGCGGCGCGGAAGCATTCGACATGCTGCAGGCAATGAACACCGGACACGAGGGATCGCTCACCACCATCCACGCCAACACACCTCGAGATTCGATTGCGCGGCTCGAAAACATGATCGGCATGGCCAACCTGAACATGCCGCACAAGGCGTCGCGCCAGCAGATCGCCTCGGCAATAACGGTGGTAATCCAGGTGCTTCGGCTGATCGACGGGCGCCGCAAGGTCACCAGCATCCAGGAGATCACAGGCATGGAGGGTGAAGTCGTCACCATGCAGGAGCTCTTCGCCTTCAAGCAGACCGGGCTAAGCCCGGACGGCAAGGTGCAGGGCTACTTCCAGGCCACAGGCGTGAGGCCGAAATTCAGCGACAGGCTGCGCTCGTTTGGGGCCGTGCTGCCCGACTCGATGTTCGACCCGTCACGGCAGTACCAGTAGAAGGAGACCGCCATGCTGACTTCTCTCATGGGTAATTCGTTCCTCGTCCTGGCGGTGCTGGTCTTCGTTACCGTGGTCCTGCTGCTCGAAAGCCTATACGTGTTATGGCGGTCACATCGTGGACCGGAGGCGACGAGATTGCAGACGCGCCTCTACGCCTTGTCCGCCACCCGTGACCGCACTCCCCAGACCCGCCTTCTCAGGCAGCGCATGCTCAGCGAGCTACCCATGCTGGAGCGCTTTCTGCAGAGCGTGCCGCGCGTGGGCGTGCTCGACCGTGTTCTCATGCAGTCCGGGCTGAACTGGACCGTTTCCAATGTATTGCTGGCCTGCCTGGTCCTCGGCGGCGCGGGGTTGACCGCCTTGTTGATGGGCGCCCACCAGTCCTTGCTCGTGAGCGCAGCAGCAGGGGCGGTGCTGGGCGCGACGCCTTTCATGTATGTCTATTACGTGAGGGGCAAGCGCATGGCCAAACTCGAGCGGCAGCTGCCGGAGGTGTTCGACCTGATGATCCGGGCCCTGCGCGCTGGACATGCCTTTTCCGCGGCGCTGAAGATGGCGGGCGAGGAAATGGCGGAACCGGTCGCGGGCGAGTTCGCCACCGTGCACGACGAGGTGAATTTCGGCGTTTCGCTAGAGCAGGCCCTGGGCCATCTGAGCGAGCGCGTGCCTCTGATGGACTTGCGCTACTTCGTTGTGGCGGTGTTGATCCAGCGCGAGTCGGGCGGCAACCTGACCGAAATCCTGGGCAATCTGGGCCGGCTCGTTCGCGAACGCCTCAAGCTGATGGGCAAGGTCAGGGTGCTGACTTCGGAGGGCCGCATGTCGGCCTGGATCCTGTGCCTGATGCCCTTCTTCCTGGCTGCGGTCATGAACTTGGCGAACCCCAAATTCATGAGCCCGCTATGGACGGACCCCATCGGGATCGCCATCATCAAGTACACGCTAGGCTTGATGCTGATCGGTATCGTGCTCATGAGAAAAATCATCAAGATTCGCTACTAGGGGAGACCTCGAATGTTGATTCTGAGCTCGCTTATCTTCCTTGCCGTCAGCTTGGCCGTAGCCGGGTTTTTCCTGTGGTTGTCGCCCACCCGTGCGGAACAGCGGGCGCAGGAGATTGCCCGACCGAGGGAGAAATCGCACTGGACCGAGACCGTGGTGAAGGTCGCCGGACCCCTGGCGCGGTTATCGTCTCCCGAAGGCGATTGGGAAAATTCTCCCTTGCGCCTGCAGTTTTTCCATGCCGGCATTCGCCATCCCGACGCCCGGCTGCTGTACTACGGCGCCAAGACCCTGCTGCCGCTGGCGCTGGCGGGCTTGGCTTACATGGCCATGCGGGGCATGAACCAGTCCAGCAGCCTCACCCTGTTGTTCTACGTGTTGTTGGGAGCACTGATCGGCTGCTACGTGCCAAATCTGGTGCTTCACTTTGCGATCAGATCCCGCCAACGCGAAGTCTTCGAGACTTTCCCTGACGCGGCCGACCTGATGCTGGTGTGCGTCGAAGCCGGGCTGGGGCTGGATGCGGGCCTGGGCAAGGTGGCCGACGAGATCAAGCGCAAGAGCACGGCACTAGCCGAAGAACTTCATTTGACAAACCTCGAAATCCGGGCCGGCGGAACGCGCGAGAAAGCGATGCGCAACCTGGCGCTGCGCACGGGCGTCGAGGAAATCGCCACCTTCGCAACCATGTTGACGCAGGCCGACAAGTTCGGCACCAGTATCGGCGATTCGCTGCGGGTCTTTTCCGACGACCTGCGCCACAAGCGCCAGATCCGAGCGGAGGAAACCGCCGCCAAGGTGCCGACCAAGATGCTGATTCCGCTGGTGGTGTGCATCTTCCCGTCAATCGTCATGGTCATCATGGGTCCCGCGGTGATCCAGGTGATCCGCACTCTCCTGCCGATGCTGGGCGGCAGAGGTTAGTCGCAACGAGTCGCGGTTGTGGACATCGACGGCTCTGCGCTCGGCCATGACGACTACCGTGTCATACGTGCAAGTGAGGTCGGGGCAGCGCCTCGGCGGCAAGCTGCTTTTGTGGGCGTTCGGCTTCGCGCCCGTCGTGCAGATCGTGCTGACGCTGGGCGTTCACACGTCACCTGCGACGCTGCAGATCAAGACCGACGCCTGGTCGTTGGTCGCGGTGGAGATCGCCGTCATCGTCATCGCTTTTGTCGAAGGCGCGCGGTTCAGGTTGCCGCGCCTGGCCGTGGCGCTTCTGCTTGCCTTTGGGGTACTGGCCTGGTGGACGGCGGCGACAGCTGCAAGCCCGTCCTTCAGTCTGCGCCACACCGCGCTCTGGATGGTTCACCTGCTGTTCGGATGGGCAATCTGCCAACTAAGCTTCATCGACGCGGAGGAGGCAGCGCACGGCTTCCTGGCGGGCTTCGCGGCCTTCGCGCTCCTGCTCGCCGCCTATGTCGGGCAGCTGTTGCCTTTGGCCAGCTATAACTGGAGCCAGGATCTGCCTGGCTTCGGCAATCTGAGACGCTTCGGATTTTACGCGGCACCTGCGGCAGCCATGTGCTTCGGGTTCGTGGCGCTGACTCCGCGGCGATGGTGGCTGTGGGGCGGCGTTTCGGCCACCGCGTTCGCGATAACGTTCTGGACCGGCTCGCGTGGGGCTGTGTGGGCATTGATCGCTGGCCTGTCTGTCACGGCGGCAATCTTCCCGGCTGCGCGCAGCCTTAGAGCTGCAGGAGTGACTATCGGCGCAGCCTTGACTGGGCTCGCCATTGCTGCGGCTGTTCCACCGATTTCGTCACAACCGATAGGCCGGTTCGGCAGGCTGGACGGGAACGGACGCGAGGAGATTTGGGCCGCGGCCATGCAAGCGATCTCAGCGCGGCCCTGGTTCGGCCATGGCGAGGCACAGGCGTTTCTCGCGCTGGATTGGCCGCCTTGGATGAGCATCATGCCCCACCCGCACAATGTTGTACTTCAGGTGTTACTCGCCTGGGGCGTGGTCGGCGCCGCATTGCTGGGACTTCTGGGCTTCATGTTGGGACGTGTCGTTGTAAGGCACGCGCAAAGCGACCCAAGGTTGCTGCCGGTGCTGGCTGCGGTCATCGTGCTCGCCGCTTACTCGATGATCGACGGCACGTTGTACGGCATACACCCGACTAGTGTTTTCGCAATGGGAATCGGCCTGGCTAGCAGGTCGCCGCGCCTGAACGTCAGAGCCGCGCGGCCGGCATCACCGGCTTGGATTTGAGCGCCCAGCCGACCGCCTTCCAAATCATCACTGTTGCCGCTATCGAGAAATAACCGTCCACGGCATAGTGCCAGCCAAGGTACACCGATCCGAACAGGATCACAGCGCAGTAAGCCACGGCAGCGCCCAGCACCCATCGATGAATGCGGTTCGCCAGCAGCACAATGAGCATCGCGTTGGCAACGTGCATCGACGGAAACGCCGAGATGGCCACGCCAGCGCCGGCTTCACCGCTGACGTAAAATTTCCAGAGATACGCGTGGGCCCACTCCTGGACTCTCGAGTGCTGCACGACGTAGGCTACCAGGCCGTCAAAGCGTGCATCGCCGACGATTCGATCATAGAAGACCGGCCCAGCCGACATCACGCCGCCGGCGATCACGTTGCCCAGTAACGGCCAAATGATCAGTGCGGTCCAAATGTATTGGGATCGCACCGCCCTCAGCCCGGGCATCAGCAGCACCGCCAGTATCGGGACTGAGAGCAGCAGCCCCCAGATCCCGAAGTACATCACCTCGAGTACGGGCGTCAGTCGGGCCGGCAGCAGCGCGACCGCATACACCCAGGGATCCTGTCCGTGCAACAGCCCATCGAGATCCGCGAGATACCGGTCGGCAAAAAAAGGGTTGACGTCCGGGAGCATCGTCTTCACCGAGGTGAAAACGCCCATGAAAATCAAAATGTTGGCGAACAGCAGCAGGCCGGCCACGGTGTGAGGGCTCATCAGCAATTTCGCGAGGTTGGCGCGAAACGCCTGCAGCGGCGCGCGCGAGCGAAGAGACCATACCCCAATGCCTGCCAGCACGAGTGCAAGCGGCTGCGGCAGGGCCATCAACACCATACCTGCGTAAGTGAACGGCGCGAACTTGTGCGGCACGCCCGCGGCAAACCCGATCAGCAGGCCCACGATCGCATAAGCCGCGATGAAGCCGTGAAAGGCGGCATCGCGGCGCACGTGGTCGAGGTAAGCACGGGAGGCGCCGTCTTGGGCTGAGCTTCTCGCTGTAATAGGCACATGCATGGGCCGAATTAGGCGCGCGACCCTGACCCGGCGCATGGCCGGTATGTCCCGGGCCAGATAGAGAAATGTCCCGGTGTTCCACTACGCTAGTGCGCCTTGTCCCAGTTCTCCCCAATGCCGATCTCGGCGAGCAGCGGCACGCGCAGTTCCGCGACGCCGGCCATCAGGCGCGGAATCTCGGTCCTCACCCATTCGACCTCGTCCTGCGGCACTTCGAACACCAGTTCGTCATGGACCTGCATGATCATCATCGTGCTGCGCTGTTGCGCGTCGATGACGTCCTGCACCTTCACCATCGCGAGCTTGATCAGGTCAGCCGCCGTGCCTTGCATCGGCGCGTTGATCGCCTGGCGCTCGGCGCCGCCGCGGCGCGGGCCATTGGGTGAATTGATCTCGGGCAGATACAGGCGCCGTCCGAATACGGTTTCCACATAGCCCTTGCTCTTGGCCGAAAGCCGGGTCTCGTCCATGTAGCGCTTGACGCCCGGGTAACGCTCGAAATAGCGCTGGATGTAGTTCTTGGCCGCCGCGCCGTCGATGCCCAGGTTGCGGGCCAGACCAAAGGCGCTCATGCCGTAGATCAGCCCGAAGTTGATCACCTTGGCGTAGCGGCGCTGCTCGCTGCTGACCTGGTCCGGCGCCACGCCGAACACCTCCGCCGCGGTCGCACGGTGCACGTCCATGCCCTCGCGGAAGGCGCGCAGCAGCGCTTCGTCTTCGCTCAGATGCGCCATGATGCGCAGCTCGATCTGGCTGTAGTCGGCGCTGGCGATGAAGCGCCCCGGCGGCGCGATGAAGGCTTCGCGCACGCGCCGCCCTTCGGTGGTCTTGATCGGAATGTTCTGCAGATTCGGGTCATTGCTGGACAGCCGCCCCGTCACCGCCACCGCCTGCGCGTAATGCGTGTGGACCCGGCCGGTGCGCGGATGCGCCATCTGCGCCAGCTTGTCGGTGTAGGTTCCCTTGAGCTTGGACAGGCCGCGATGTTCCAGCAGCTTGGCCGGCAACGGGTAGTCCTCGGCCAGCTTCTCCAGCACTTCTTCATCCGTGCTCGCCACGCCGCTCGGCGTCTTCTTGAGCACCGGCAAACCGAGCTTAACGAACAGGATGTCGCCGATCTGCTTGGGCGAGCCCAGATTGAACGGCTGGCCCGCAAGTTGGTGTGCTTCGCGCTCGAGCTGCATCATCCGCTGGCCCAGCTCGGTGCTTTGCTTCGCCAGGATCGGCCCGTCGATCAGCACGCCGTTGCGCTCGACCCGGTACAACGTTTCGCTGCTGCGGATCTCCAGGTCGTAGACGAAACGCAATTTGCTGTCGGCCTCTAGCCGCGGCCAGAGGGCCAGGTGCACGTCCAGCGTCTGCTCGGAGTCTTCGCAGGAGTATTCGGCCGCCTTGTCCACCGGCACCTGCGAAAAATCGATCTGGTGCACGCCCTTGCCCGCGATCGCTTCGAAGTCGATGCCGGTGCGCCCGAGGTGGCGCTCAGCCAGGCTCGCCAGGCCGTGCGGCTTGTGCACTTCGAGCACATAGCTTTGCAGCATGGTGTCGTGCGCGTAGCCCTGTACTTCGATGCCGTAGTTGGCGAACACGTGCCGGTCATACTTGATGTGCTGTCCCACCTTGAGCCGGTCCGGATTCTCGAGCCACGGTTTCAGGCGCGCCAGCACTTCGTCCCGCGGCAACTGGTCCGGCGCGTCGCCGTAGCGGTGACCCAGTGGAATGTAGGCCGCCTCGCCGGGCGTGACGCTGAACGACACGCCGATGATCTCGGCCTGCATCTCGTCCAGCGTATTGGTCTCGGTATCCAGCGCCGCCAGCTCCGCCGCCTGAAGCCGCGCCAGCCATTCGTCGAACTGCGCCCAGGTGAAGATCGTGTCGTACCGCAGGTTGCTGGCCTGCGACAGGCCCGACAGGTCCGGCTCCTCGAACTGGGCGCCTGCCGGTCCCGGGCCGATCTTTTTTCGGCTTTTGTGCTCCTCGAGCAGCTCGGGCGGCACCTCGTGGATTTCGAGTTGCTTGATCAGGCCTTTCAAACCGTATTTGTCGTAGAAAGCCTTCAGCGCTTCGGTGTCCTGGCCATCCCTCACCGCGATGTCCTCGAGCGAAGGCAGGCCCGGGATGTAGTCGGTCAGCTCGCAGTCCTTCTTGATCGTGAGCAGTGCGCGGCCCTTGGGCAGCCAGTCGAGCGCATTGCGCAGGTTCTCGCCGACGTTGCCCTTCACTTCACCGGCGCGGGCGATCAGCGCGTCCAGCGAGCCGTACTCCTGCAGCAACTTCACCGCCGTTTTCGGGCCGACCTTGTCCACGCCCGGCACGTTGTCGACCGAGTCGCCGACCAGGGTCTGGTAGTCCACCATCAGGCGCGGCGGCACGCCGAACTCGGCTTCGACACCCGCGATGTCGCGCTTGCGGTCGTTCATCGTGTCGATCACCGTGACGTGCTCGTTGACCAGCTGGCTCAGGTCCTTGTCGCCGCTGGAGATCACGGTCTGGATGCCGCGTTCGGTCGCCATGCAGGCCAGCGTGCCGATCACGTCGTCGGCTTCCACGCCCGGAATGTTCAGCACTTTCCAGCCCAGCAGGCGCACCACCTCATGAATCGCATCGATCTGCAGCCGCAGGTCCGGCGGCATCGGCGAGCGGGTGGCTTTGTAGGCGGGGTAGAGGCTGTCGCGGAAGGTCGGGCCCGGCGCGTCGAACACGCAGGCCACGTAGTCGGCCCGCACGTCCTTGCGCAGCTTCTGCAGCATGTTGATCATGCCGCGGATCGCGCCCGTGGCCGGGCTGGTGGGGTCGCCCGGGACAGCCCGCAGGTCGGGCATGGCGTGGTAGGCGCGGTACAGGTAGCTGGAACCGTCGACCAGCAGCAGTACCTTGGGGCGCGGATTCTCCGCGTTTTGCTCTTGTGTCGGCTCGCTCATGGAAGAGGATTGTGCCTGCGCGCGCCCGGAGCGCCCAAGTCGCGCCGCCCCCTACAATCGAGCCATGCATCCGAGATTCATGCTCCTCGCGCCACTCATGGTCTGGACGGCCCTGGCCGCCCAGACGGTGCCTGCGCCGGTGCCGCCGGTTCAAGAGTCCCCGGCACTGGAAGGCCGCAAGAACCAGCGGGTCGAGCGCATCCATCACGAGGACCACGGCGTCAAGATCGACGAGCTGCGCTATGGCGGCCAGACCCAAAGTATCACGGTCCAGCCCAAAGCCGATGTGCCCGAATACGAGATCCAGCCCACCGACCTGGCTCGCAGCCGGCCGGCCGACCACCGCGACGGGATGAGCAGCGCCACCGGCCAGCGTGTCTGGAACCTCTTCAGGTTCTAGATGCCGATGTTTCCGGAGGCTTGATTGGCAGTATTCACGGAAGTCTCGGAAAACGACGCCGGCGAGCTGGTTCGCACGCTCCAGCTCGGCCAGCTGCGCGAGCTGCGCGGCATTCATGGCGGCATCGAAAACACCAACTACTTCCTCACCACCGACCAGGGCGAATACGTGCTGACCCTGTTCGAACGCCTGACGTTCGAGCAGCTGCCTTTCTACCTGCACCTGATGAAGCACCTGGCACAGCACGGCATCCCGGTGCCGGACCCGCAAGCCGTCCCGGGGAGCGCTTCCGCGGCCGAGCCGGACGGGGAGATCCTGCTGCAGGTTTGCGGCAACCCCGCGGCCGTGGTGAACAAGCTGCGCGGCAAAAGCGAACTGGCGCCCACCGCTGCCCATTGCGCCGCGGTCGGCGCGATGCTTGCGCGCATGCACCTGGCCGGCCGCGACTATCCACGCACGCAGCCGAACCTGCGCGCTCTCCCCTGGTGGAAAGAAACCGTGCCGGTGGTGTTGCCCTACGTGGACCAGGCCCAGGCCGCGCTGCTGCGCAGCGAGCTGGCCTTCCAGAACCACGTGGCGGCCGGCTCGGCCTACGCCGCCCTGCCCCGCGGCGTCATCCATGCCGACCTGTTCCGCGACAACGCCCTTTTCGAGCAGGGCCGGCTGACCGGCTTTTTCGATTTCTATTTCGCCGGGGTGGACAGCTGGCTGTTCGACATCGCCGTCTGCCTGAACGACTGGTGTGTCGACCTTCCCACCGGCGCCCACGACGCGGCGCGGGCGACGTCATTCGTGCAGGCTTACAGCGCAGTGCGGCCGCTCGCCGCGGCGGAACGGCAACTGCTGCCGGCTATGCTGCGCGCCGGCGCGCTGCGGTTCTGGATCTCGCGACTGTGGGATTTCCATCTGCCGCGCGAGGCCGCGATGCTGCAGCCCAAAGACCCGGCTCACTTCGAGCGGGTACTGCGGCAGCGCGCGGCGCATCCCGTGGCAATCTGACTTTCGGCGTGAAGCTCAACATCGTCCCGGCACGCACCGGCACCAAATGGGTCAAGCTCGGCATGCAGACGTTTGCCAAGCAACCGCTGGCACTGGCCGGCCTGTTTTTCATGTACATGGCGGCCGTGATCGTCGTGGCGCAGCTGCCCGTGGTGGGCCTGCTCATCGGCGGAATGCTGGTGCCCGCTGCCACGCTGGGCCTGATGGCCGCCACGGCCGAGGCGACCAAGGGACGTTTTCCCATGCCCTCCGTGCTGATCAGCGCATTTCGCGCCGGGCGCCAGCGCGTACGCGCCATGCTGTTGCTGGGCCTGTTCTACACGGTCGGTTCGACGCTGGCAACCGGCATCGCGACCCTCATCGCGGGAGCGCCGGCAGCCACGGCAGGTGAGGTCGACGCGGCGACCCTGCTGGCGCTGGCGTTGCACACACCGCTGTTCCTCATGTTCTGGCATGCGCCGGCCCTGGTGCACTGGCATGGCGTCACGCCGGCGAAGAGCGTGTTTTTCAGCATGGTTGCCTGCCTGAAGAACTTTGGCGCTTTCGCCATTTACGGGCTGACCTGGCTGCTCGTGTTCCTCGGCGTGGGCACCGTGTTCGGTGTGCTGGGCGGGCTGCTCGGTGGTCCGGAGATGGCGCGCGCCGTGATGATGCCCACGGCGTTGCTGATGGCCGCGATGTTTTCCAGCTCGATGTACTTCACTTTTCTCGACAGCTTCGTCGCCACGCCCGAGCCCGAACAGCAAGCGCCCTGAGAGCCCCCCATGACGCCTCAGATGCGGGCGCTGGCCTTGCGGATCTCGGCTTCGAATTCCGTGTAGTTCATGGTCACCGGGTACTGCGGAAACTCACGGATCACGTTCTCGGGCGGACGGAACAGGATGCCGGCGTGGGCTTCGCCCAACATGGCGGTGTCGTTGTAGGAATCGCCGCCGGCGATGACCTTGAAGTTGAGTTCCTTGAAGCGCTTCACCGATTCCATCTTCTGGTTGGGCATGCGCAGGTGGTAGTTGACCACGAAGCCGCGCGCATCGGTCTCCAACTTGTGGCAAAACAGCGTCGGCAGGCCGAGCTGCTGCATCAGCGGCATGGCGAATTCGTAGAAGGTGTCGGACAGGATGATCACCTGGAAATCCTGGCGCAGGTCGTCGAGAAAGGCCTTGGCGCCGGGCATCGGACCCATCGCGGCGATCACCTTCTGGATGTCGGGCAGGCCCAGCTTGTGTTGCGCGAGCAGGGCCAGGCGGGACTTCATCAGCTTGTCGTAATCCGGTTCGTCGCGCGTGGTGCGGCGCAATTCGGGAATGCCGGTGCGCTCCGAGAAAGCGATCCAGATTTCAGGCACGAGGACGCCCTCGAGGTCGAGGCAGACGAGTTGCACGGATTGTTTCCTGGCGGTTGGGTGACGGCCGCGATTTTACGCGAGCCCCGTCTTGGCCCCCGAATTCAGGGCGAGCCGCCCAGGTCCTGTAGCTGCTGGCCGAGCGCCAGCAGCGACGGCCGCACGTCGTCCAACAGGAATTCGGGCGAGAGGTGGAAGCCGGGGCCGCCGCAATTGATCGCCATGATCGAGCGGCCGCCTGGCGGACGGAACGCGATGGCTATCGCGTTGACGTCTTTCTGCCATTCCCCGAAAGATGTGCAGCAGCCCAGCTCGCGGTTTTCGGCCAGCGCGCGCTCGATGCCCTCGCTGATGCGCGGCCAACCGGCCTCATCGCGTTCGCGGATGCGCTTGGTGAGGACGTCGCGTTCCGTCTCGCTACACACCGCCAGATAGGCCCGCCCCATGGCGGTTGTCGCCAGCGGAATGCGCGAGCCCACGTCCAGGCTCAGCGTCAACGCCTCTTCGCTGCGGCAGTTCTCCACGTAGATCATGCTGAGGCGGTCGCGGATGCCCAGCGACACCATCGCATGCGACTGGTCGGCCAGCTCCTGCATCAGCGGGCGCGCGACCTGGCGCATGTCCATACGCGCCAGCATCGCGCTGCCCAGGGCGAGCACGGCGCTGCCCAGGCGGTAGCCGCTGTTGCCGCCGCCATCTTCCGCGTGCTCCAGGTAGCCGTGCTTGGTCAACGTATAGGTCAGGCGCGAGATGGTGGATTTGGGCAGCCCGCAGCGCCGCGCCAGTTCCTGGTTGCCCAACATGCGGTCGCGCGAGCGGAACGCGCTCAGGACGTCCAGTCCCCGCGCCAGCGCAGTGACGAAGTGGCGGTCGGCCTTGGCATTGATGGGTCGCTTCGGGGTTCGCTCGGCGGCGTCCAGATGGGCAGGTTTGGTCATGGCGTTCTGCGATGCGGAACCTTGACTCTACCGTAAAAAACGGCGCGCCCCGCTGTGATGTTGCCTCAATGTGCGAAGTAGTGCACGGCGCTAAATCCTGATTTGTGGAACTGCGGCCAGTGGTTTCGGACAAGCTTGAGCATTCCCTCGCGTGAGTGACATTTGTCAACGCCGCGTCGCGTTGAGGCGTCTTCGCGCCATAGGGCAAACCTAGAATGACTCAGCATCAGCAGTTGAGGTGTCATGGCGCGAGCATTGCAGGCCGTCTTGATGACGGCAGTTTTTTTTCTCGCTTCTTGTGGAGGAGGCGACCCTGATGTGCCTCGCAGTGCCGCGACAGCAACGGCGTCGTCGCCGATCAGCGCGCAACGCGCCGCCGCCGAGCCGTTGCGCGCAAGTGCGCCCTTGACGCCCGCAGCGTTGTTCGACTGGGCCGCCCAACCGGAACACTACGGCCAATTCTTTAGCGGCGCCGTGGACGAGGGCACCTCCGGACCTTACACATACCGCCATTACGCCGACACCAATAGCTACGTGGCCGTATCGACGGATGGCGATGTGTATGCGCTCGTCCCGCAAATCAGCAGCCAGATCATGCGCGTGGGACCTTTCGCGTTGTTCCGGTGCCAGATCACGCCTGACGCGTGTCCTGCACTGGAGCTCGGCGGCTCGGTCACCGGTACGGTGGCGGCGTCGGGAGATCAGAACTGGCACGCGATTCAATTGGTGGCCGGCCAACCGTATGTCTTCGAACTGGAGGGCAAGGCGACGGGGCAAGGCACCATGAGCGACCCGTTGCTGCGACTTTTCGACAGCGCGGGCAGGCAACTCACATCGGACGACGACAGCGGAACATCCTTCAATTCGAGGATCGCCTGTTTCCCTTCGGCCAGCGGACTGTATTTCCTGGCCGCCGGTGGCTTCGCCAACCAGACCGGCAGTTACCGGCTATCTGCCAGCGCGACCGGCTCCGCCGGCGCGCCGTGCGGGAACGTCAATGGCGATGGCAGCATCGACTGGGGCTCTTCCTTTTCCGCAGCCCAGATCGTTGCGCCCAGCGCCACTTTCAACCCGCGCCAGGCGCAGGGTTGGGCCTTTGCGATCGAAGGCGGCCCATTGCCGCTCGAGGCGATCTTCGCGGCGCGCGGCGACGCCAGTCTCTATCTCACCAATGGCGACAATCTGGCGGCCTGCACCAGCGGCGCCGCATTCGATTCAATCGCGTCCTTCGATGGCCTGGCCGGTTACTGGCCTTTCACGCTCCAACCGGGCAGCTACGGCCTGTGCGTTCGCAACAACACCGACGAGGCCAACCCGGTCCGCCTCGAACTGCACAAGCAGCTCACGGTGGCCGGCTTTCATTTTTCACAACCACGATTCACGCCGATGACCGAAACGGTGGCGCCGGGGGAGCGGTTCACGGTGCCGGCGGCCGTTGGAGATCTCTACCGAACACTCATCGAAGCCGCGAGCACCGGCGGCAATTTCTTCGTCATCCCGGCTGCGGAAGCGCAGAACTTCGTCATTGGCCTGCCCTTTAATCAATTCACGGGGCTGACAGCAGCCTGTTCTCCTCCCGGCGCCGGCGCGTCGCAGCTGTGCGAATTGACTGGCGTTGACCAGTACGTGATCGCCTACTACAACGACACCGCAACTGCGCAATCCGTCGTGCTGGTGGGGCGCGACTACGTGCCCGATTAAGGCACCGGTGTGAGTTTTGCGACGCTCAGCGCCAGCCACTTGATTCCGTGCCGCGGGAAATTGACTTGCGCGCGCGCGTCGTCGCCCTGCCCTTCGATCGACAGCACCGTGCCCTCGCCGAACTTCGTGTGGAACACCTTCATGTCGGCGCGCAGGCCATGCGAAGGCGACTTCTGCGCCGGCACCGGCGGGCTCGCGAATACGTCCTTGCTGTAGCCGCCGCCGGCGGACGAGCCGCGCGACGTGGCATAGCCCGCGCCGAAACCGAAGGCGGAGCCGCCAAAGCTCTGGTTCTTCGGCGTCAGCCACTTGAGCGCAGGCTCGGGCAGTTCGTCGAAGAACCGGCTCTTGATGTTGTAGCGGGTCTGGCCATGCAGCAGCCGCGTCTGCGCGTGGCTCAGGTACAGGCGCTTGCGCGCCCGCGTGATCGCCACATACATCAGGCGCCGCTCCTCTTCCAGCCCCGCGGGGTCGGACATCGAGTTTTCGTGCGGAAACAAGCCCTCTTCCAGGCCGCTGATGAATACGCAGTCGAACTCCAGACCCTTGGCCGAATGCACCGTCATGAGCTGAATGGCGTCCTGCCCGGCCTGCGCCTGGTTATCGCCGGACTCCAGCGCCGCGTGTGTGAGGAACGCCGCCAGCGGCGAGAGTGTCTCGCCCGTTTCCGCATCGGGTGGCACGTAGTCGGGCGCCGGCTCGTTGATTTCCGGCAGGCTCGGGTCGAGCCCCTGGCTGGCGGGCGACTGGCGCAGCATGCCGGGTCCGAGTTCGTCCACCGGCAGCGCCACCGCGTCGCGCCCGAACCCTTCCTGCGTGACGAAGCTCTCGGCGGCGTTGATCAGCTCCTCCAGGTTCTCGATGCGGTCCGCGCCTTCGCGCTCGCTCTTGTAATGCTCGATGAGTCCCGACGCTTGCAACGCCAGAGCGATGGTCTCGCGCAAGGTGAGGTCGAGGGTCTGTTCGCGCAGCGTGTCGATCTTCGCCACGAACGCCGTGAGATTGGTGCCCGCCTTCCCTGTGGTCGCGCTGACGGCGTCGTGCAGCGAGCAACCGGCCGCGCGCGCGGCGTCCTGCAATTGTTCGATGCTGCGCGCGCCTATGCCGCGCGGCGGGAAATTCACCACCCGCATGAAGCTGGTGTCGTCGTTTGGGTTCTCCAGCAGGCGCAGGTAGGCCAGTGCGTGCTTGATCTCGGCGCGTTCGAAAAAGCGCAGCCCGCCGTACACGCGATACGGCATCGCGGCGTTGAACAGCGCGGTTTCGATCACCCGGCTTTGGGCATTGCTGCGATAGAGGACCGCGATCTCGTGGCGTTCGATCCCGCCTTCGGGCCCATCGCCGCGCACCAGATGCCGCATCTCCTCGACCATCCACTGCGCTTCGGCCAGATCGGTGGGCGCCTCATACACCCGCACCGGCTCGCCCGGTCCCTGCGTCGTGCGCAGGTTCTTGCCCAGCCGCGTCTTGTTGTGGCTGATCAGCTTATTGGCCGAATCCAGGATGTTGCTGTGGCTGCGGTAGTTCTGTTCCAGCTTGATCTGGTGCCTGACATGGAATTCGCGCACGAAGTCGGCCATGTTGCCCACCCGCGCGCCGCGGAAGGCGTAGATGCTCTGGTCGTCGTCGCCGACCGCGAAGACCGAGTTGCCGCCGCCGGGAAGGTCCTCCGCGCCCTGGGCGAACATCTTGATCCAGGCGTATTGCAATTTGTTTGTGTCCTGGAACTCGTCGATCAGGATGTGGCGAAAGCGCCGCTGGTAATGCTCGCGGATCGGGTCGTTATCGCGCAGCACTTCGTAGCTGCGCAGCATCAGTTCGCCGAAATCCACCACACCTTCGCGCTGGCACTGCTCTTCGTAGAGCTGGTAGATCTCGACCTTCTTGCGGTCCTCCTCATTGCGCACCTCCACCATGTTGGGCCGCAGCCCGTCTTCCTTGCAGCCGGCAATGAACCACTGCGTCTGGCGGGCGGGAAAGCGCTCTTCGTCGACGTTGTGCTGCTTCATGAGCCGCTTGATCGCCGACAGCTGGTCCTGCGAGTCCAGGATCTGGAAGCTGGACGGCAGGTTTGCGAGCTTGTAGTGAGCGCGCAGGAACCGGTTGCACAGGCCGTGGAAGGTGCCGATCCACATGCCGCGCACGTTGACCGGCAGCATGGCGCCCAGCCGAGTCATCATCTCCTTGGCGGCCTTGTTGGTGAAGGTCACCGCCATCACCCCGCCGGGTGACACCTGGCCGCTGGACAGCAGCCAGGCGATGCGGGTCGTGAGCACGCGGGTCTTGCCCGAGCCGGCGCCGGCAAGAATGAGCGCATGCTCGTTCGGCAGGGTCACGGCCGCCCGTTGCTCGGGGTTAAGAGACTGTAAGAGCGGGAACGCCGCATCGACTTCTGGGAACATACGGCATTGTAGGAACCGGGGCGGCTGCGCCATCGCGAACCGCCCCGC
>DATNCB010000809.1:0-3458 GCA_035571715.1 Ramlibacter sp. | reverse complement strand
CCATGCCCGATGCGGTTCGCCAGCAGCGGCTGCTCGCCCTCTTCGCCGGCGGCTGGCTGCTGCTGAACTTCCCGCTGCTGACCCTGTGGGACCGCGGCATCACGGTCGCCGGACTGCCGTTGCTGCCGCTGGCGGTCTTCGTCGGCTGGGCGATCCTGATCGGCGCGGCGGCCTGGGTGGCCGAAGCAGGGCCGCGGGACGGCTGATCCGCCATGCTGTCGCCTCCACTCGTCCTCGGCGCCTCGTTCGCCTACCTGCTGCTGCTGTTCGGCGTGGCGTACTGGGCCGACAGCCGCGCCGTCGCAGGCCGCTCGGTGATCGGCAATGCCTGGGTCTACACGCTGTCGATGGGCGTCTACTGCACCGCCTGGACCTATTTCGGCAGCATCGGCCGCGCCGCGGCGTCGGGCCTGTGGTTCCTGCCGATCTATCTAGGGCCGACGCTGGCGATGCTGCTGGCCGGCTCCGTGCTGCGCAAGATGATCCGGATCGCGCGCAGCTACCGCATCACGTCCATTGCCGACTTCATCTCCAGCCGCTACGGCAAGAGCCGCGCGCTGGCCGCGCTGGTGACCCTGATGGCGTTGGTCGGCATCCTGCCGTATGTGGCGCTGCAGCTCAAGGCGATCGCCAGCGGCCTGGCGCTGCTGACGGCGTTGCCCGGGGAAACGGCGGCCGCGCACGTGCCGTGGTGGGGCGACAGCACGCTGTATATCGCGCTGGTGCTGGCCGGCTTCACGGTGGCGTTCGGAACGCGCCATCTGGACACCACCGAGCGTCACGAAGGTCTGGTCGCCGCGATTGCCGCCGAATCGGTGGTCAAGCTGGTGGCTTTCCTGGCCGTGGGCATCTTCGTCTGCTGGGGGCTGTTCGACGGGCTGGGCGACATCTTCGCGCGGGCCGGGGCGCGCGCCGACCTGAAGCCGCTGCTCGGCCTGGGCGGCGAGGGCGGATTCGCCGGCGGCCAGTGGTTTGCCCTGACGCTGCTGGCGATGCTGTCGGTGATCTTCCTGCCACGCCAGTTCCAGGTCATGGTGGTCGAGAACGTCGACGAGCGGCACGTCACGCGCGCCACCTGGGCCTTTCCGCTGTACCTGCTCCTGATCAATCTGTTCGTGCTGCCGATCGCCCTGGGCGGGCTGCTGCACTTCGGCAACGGCGGCGCCGACCCCGAAACCTTCGTGCTGTCGCTGCCGCTCGCGCGGGACCAGCCGCTGCTGGCGCTGGTCGCCTTTATCGGCGGACTGTCGGCGGCCACCGGCATGGTGATCGTCGAGGCGATCGCGGTCTCCACCATGGTCAGCAACGACCTGCTGATGCCGCTGCTACTGCGCCTGCGCGGCGGCCGCACCGGCGACCTGAGCGGGTTGCCGCTGGTGCTGCGGCGCCTGGTCATCGTCGCGCTGTTGCTGCTGGGCTATCTGTACTTCCGCATTGCCGGGGAGGCCTACGCCCTGGTTAGCATCGGGCTGATCAGCTTCGCCGCGGTCGCGCAGTTTGCGCCGGCGCTGCTGGGCGGCATGTACTGGAAGGGCGGCACGCGCTCCGGCGCGCTGGCGGGCCTGTCCGCCGGCTTCGCACTGTGGACCTGGACGCTGCTGCTGCCGTCGATCGCCAAGTCAGGGTGGCTGCCGACCGGGTTCATGACCGACGGACCCTTCGGCATCGCGCTGCTGCGGCCCGAGCAGCTGTTTGGCCTGACCGGACTGGACAGCCTGACGCATGCGTTGTTGTGGAGCCTGCTGGCCAACGCCGCCGCCTATGCGGCGGTGTCGCTGGCGCGCGCGCCGTCCGCGCGCGAGGCCGGCCAGTCGCTGCTGTTCGTCGACGTGTTCCGGCGCACCGCGTCGGCGCCGGTGTTCTGGCGCGGCCGGGCCGGGCTGGCCGAGTTGCGGCAGCTGGCAACGCGTTTCCTCGGCGTCGATGCGGCGCAGCGGCTGTTCGCAGACTATGCGCGGGGCGCCGGCGTCGCGAAGATCGAACGGATCGAGCCCGACGCGCGGCTGGTGCATCACGTGGAGACGCAACTCGCCGGCGCGATCGGCAGCGCGTCGGCGCGCGCGGTGATGGCCAGCGTCGTCGAGGAGGAGCCGCTGGCGACCGAGGAGATCCTGCGGATGCTGGACGAGGCTTCGCAGGTGCGGGCGCTGAACCGGCAGCTCGAAAGCGTCGACCGCCTCAAGGACGACTTCATGTCGTCGGTAACCCACGAGTTGCGCACGCCGCTGACGTCGATCCGTGCGTTCGCGGAACTGATGCGCGACGATCCCGGCATGGCCGCGCCCCAGAGGCAGGAGTTTCTCGGCCTGGTGGTCGCGGAGGCGGAGCGCCTCAGCCGATTGGTGAATCAGGTGCTGGATATGGCGAAGATCGAATCGGGCCATGCCGAATGGCGCAGCGATCCGGTCGACCTGCGCGAGCTGATCGCGCATGCGGTGCAGACAACAGCCGGGACGTTCCGGGAACGCGGCGCGCAGCTGCAGGTGGAGCAGCCCGCGCAGATGCGGGTGCTGCATGCGGACCAGGACCGTCTTCTGCAGGTGGTGCTCAACCTGTTGTCCAATGCGGTGAAGTTCGTGCCGCAAGGCAGCGGCCGCGTGACCGTGCGGATGCGCGGCGACGACCGCGGCGCCAGCATCGAGGTGTGCGACAACGGTCCCGGCGTGGCACTGGACCAGCAGCAGCTGGTGTTCGAAAAGTTTCGCCAGGGCGGCGTTGCCAGTCACCGGCCGCAGGGCACGGGCCTGGGCTTGCCGATCAGCCGCCAGATCGTCGAACATTTCGGCGGCCACATGTGGTTGAAGTCCCAGCCGGGGCAAGGCGCCTGTTTCGGCTTCGAACTGCCATGGCATCACGAGGAGGCAACACAATGACCCACAAGATCCTGATCGCCGACGACGAGCCGAACATCGTCGTCTCGCTCGAATTCCTGATGAAGCGGGAAGGCTACGAGGTCAGCGTGGCGCGTGACGGGCCGGCGGCGCTGGCGGCGATCCGGCTCGAGCGTCCATCGCTGGTGCTGCTGGACGTGATGATGCCGGGCATGTCCGGCTTCGAGGTATGCCAGGCGGTGCGCGCCGACGAGTCGCTCGCCGGCGTGAAGATCGTGATGCTGACGGCCAAGGGCCGCGACACCGATCTGGCCAAAGGCACGGCGCTGGGCGCCGATGCCTACGTGACCAAACCGTTCGCGACCCGCGAGCTGGCCGAGCGCGTGCGCGAGCTGCTGACAGCATGACGCACTACTGCGCCGGCCCCTTCCGGGCGGAGATCGCATGAAGGTCGACCGCCGCGAGCTGATCGCGACGCTCGCCCCGGGGCTGCTGCTCGCGGTGATCGCCGCCGGCGTGGCGCTGCTGTTGGCCGCGACGCTCGAACCGGCTGAGCGCGGGGCCCTCGCGGCAATGCTCAAGTCCCGCGGCGCATTGCTGCTGCTCGCCTGGCTTGTCCTGTCGGGT
>DATNCB010000808.1:0-4665 GCA_035571715.1 Ramlibacter sp. | reverse complement strand
CCAGTACCGCTCCGCTTCCGATGCGCGAAAGATCGTCGAGGATGCCATGCACCAGCAGGTCGCGCGCCTCGACCACGGCAGGCTGCTCCATCGTCTCCGTCTTGCCGCGTTCGCCGACGTTGACATAGGCGGCGCGCAGGGAGTCGTCTTGCAACAGCGCCGCATAAAACGCGAGCTGCGTATCTTCACCCGGCTGCCGGACGCGCTCCACGCTGGTGGCGCGAGGCTCGGTCTTGTAGTCCATCACCATCGCGCGGCCGTCGGCCAGCCGATCGATCCGGTCGATCCGGCCGACCAGCTTGATCGGTCCCAGCTGCATCTCGTGCTCGCTCTCGGCTTGCTCGAACGTGGCGCGCTCGTGCGCCTCATGTCCAGCAAGCCAGGACAGATAACCGTCGCGCACCTTCGGCCAGGCCGCGGCGAACGGAAGGAACTCGCCCTCGTCCAGCCGCTGCGTGCGCGTGACTTCGCTAGCCGCCAGATCGAGCAGGCGAACCCGGTCCGCAGGGAGCGGCGCGCCGCTACGCCCAAGCGACTCATGAAAGGTCCGCAACACCCGGTGCAACCAGTTGCCGAAATCGCGCTTGTCGATCTCGGTGTCGATTTCATCGTCTTCCTGCAGACCGAGTTGCCGCAGCGCAAAGAACCGATACGGACAGCGGCGCAGGTCTTCGTAGGCGGTGGCAGAAAGCTGTTGCACCGCGAGCGGCTGGCCCACAGCCAGCGGCCGCGGCGTGGGCAGCGCTTCGATTTCGCGCGCCTCGCGCGGGTCGGCGGCAGCTTGCCCCGCGGCTTCCAGTTGCAGCGCCTGGACCAGCGCGCTGGCAAGCAGCGGCTCGCCGCTCTCATCGCTACGCCGCCACAGCACGTCGCACACCGGCGTTTGCAAGGCCTGGCGCCAGCCGGCCCGAACCTCGGCTTCCAGTGCTTCGCGCGATGGCAGGCCCAGGCCCTGGCGCTGCGCCGCGGTCCAGATGCCCGGCGGTTCAGGCGCGGGTTGAAGTCGCAGCTCGTCGCAACCGGGCAGCACCAGCGCGCCGAATGGCCGCGCCAGGAGCTGGTTGAACGGAAGGATCACGACCTGCTCCTCGCCTGGCGACTCGGGCACGAAGCTGGCGGCTTCCAGCGTTTCGTTCGCCCAGGCGGTGAATTCGGCCAGGCTGAAACGCCGCGCCGCCTGCGGCAGTTGCCGGAATTCGGCTTGCGCGTCCTCTCCGAGCCGCAATGCCGCAATCACCTTGGCCCCGGCAGCATCGCGCTCCAGGCCCGGCCACTGCCCCGTCGCCTGCAACAGGCCGCATACCTCGGCCAACCACTGCGGCAAGGGCCGCACCCGCTGGAGATCTTCGCGCCTGGTGTTCACGTCCCGCAGCAGGGCTTGCAATTGCGAGCTCTCGCCCAAATCCTCGCTCTGCAGCGAGCGCCACTCGCGCAGGCCGGCGCGGCGCACGCGGCGCTCCACTGCCAGGACGAGGCGCGCAGAGACTGCCGGCGAATTCTTCAACCAATCGATCACCGCATCGCCGCTCGTGTTCCAGGCGCAGGCACGCAGGGCCAGCATCACGTGCGCCGCGGCGCGCGTGGTTGACAGCTTCCAGCCGGTCTCGTCACGAATGACGGCGCCGCGGACGTCGAGCAGCGCACGGATGCGGCGAGTGAGTACGCGGTCGATCGCGGCCAGCGCCACCGGCACGCGTCCCGCCTCCACATGTCGCAGCACGCAGGCCGCCGCGCGCTCGGCTTCGTCGGACGGATCGTCGGCCTGGTGCAGCCGGATTTCGCCGCGGTGAGCTGTCACATCGAGCGGCAGCGAGACGGCTTTGCCCGCCAGCAGCGATTTGAGCGTCTCGGCCAAGGGCTCGGCCCGCAAGCCTTCCAGCACGACCAGCAGGTCGATTGCCTGCGCGAGCTCGCCCTCGAGCAGCGCGTCTCCTGCGTAAGCCGACGCCGCTGCCCACTCGACCGCGATGCTCGCCACCGCCGACTCCAGAGTCAACACCGGCGCATCGAACCCGGCACCGATCACGTTGCGCATCTTCGTGGCCCACTGGGCACGCTGCGAGGGCGCGACGGCGGCGGCAACACTCGCCAGTTGCCAGGCAGCGTCGACCACGCGGCCGCCCACCAGGTCGGCACGCGAGGCGAGACCCGCGCGATCAAGCAAGGCACGCGCTGTGAGCACGTCTCGCCCCATGTCGAAACTCAGGTCGTCGCCCGCCGCCGCGAAGCCCGCTGCCGCCGACCAGTTCATGGTGGTCTCGAAACGCGGCGCGAAGCCGCTCGGAACTTGCTCGGCCCAAATCTGGCGCGCGATCGGCATCAGCTGCGCGTAGGGCAGCAGTACGACAGTGCGCGCGGCATGCGCCCCACGCTCGGCCATGAGCTCGCGAATACGGCTGATCAATGCGTGCAGCGCCTGCGTCGCGTGATGGGTTTGCGCTATCGCATCCATAGTGCGTCGGGGCTGTCCATAGCGCGAGCAGGGGACTTGGTTTCTGTCACAATTCCCTCACTGTAGCGGTATCGCCAATTGCCCCAAAGGAACAAAGACCATGGCCAGCGACCTGATCAAGCACGTGTCCGACGCAACCTTCGAAACCGACGTCCTGAAAGCCGGCAAGCCGGTGCTGGTGGACTACTGGGCGGAATGGTGCGGCCCGTGCAAGATGATCGCGCCGATCCTGGATGAAGTGTCGTCCACCTACCGCGACAAGCTGCAGATCGCCAAGATGAACGTCGACGAGAATCGCGACGTTCCGGCGAAGTACGGCATTCGCGGCATTCCCACGCTGATGCTGTTCAAGGATGGCCAGCTCGCCGCGACCAAGGTCGGCGCGATGAGCAAGGCGCAGCTGACGGCATTCATCGATCAGCAGCTGGCATAGCGGCTGTCATCGCGCGGGGCCGACGGGGCATGACAAGCCCCCCATAACTCTTCTGGCGGGGGTTCCAGCCCGGCAAGGCAACCCTCCCGGTTCTCTGTCATAATATGTTTTGAGTTCGCTGATCCGCCTGTGCAGGCGGGCCGGTTCGAGTTCCAGGTTCGTGAGGCACATCTCGCCTCGCAACATACCTCCCCAGATCCAACAAGAACTCCGCAAGGGGTACCTCCATGCACTTAAACGAACTCAAGGCACTGCACGTGTCTGAAGTCCTCAAGCAGGCCGAAGAGCTTGAGATCGAAAACACCGGCCGCATGCGCAAGCAGGAGCTGATGTTCGCCATCATCAAGAAGCGGGCGCGCGCCGGCGAGCAGGTGTTCGCCGACGGCGTGCTGGAAATCCTGCCGGACGGCTTCGGCTTCCTGCGCAGCCCCGATACCAGCTACACCGCCAGCACCGACGACATCTACATCTCGCCCAGCCAGGTGCGCCGCTTCAACCTGCACACCGGCGACATGATCGAAGGGGAAGTCAGGACGCCGAAGGACGGTGAGCGCTACTTCGCGCTGACCAAGCTGGACAAGGTCAACGACGGCCCGCCCGAGCAGAACAAGCACAAGGTGATGTTCGAGAACCTGACGCCGCTGTTCCCGAAGGAGCAGATGAAACTCGAGCGCGAGAACTTCAAGGGCGAAGAGAACATCACCGGCCGCATCATCGACATCATCGCGCCGATCGGCAAGGGCCAGCGGGCGCTGCTGGTGGCGCCGCCCAAGAGCGGCAAGACCGTGATGATGCAGCATATGGCCCACGCCATTGCCGCCAACTACCCCGACATTTACATGATGGTGCTGCTGGTTGACGAGCGGCCCGAGGAAGTGACCGAAATGCAGCGCTCGGTCAAGGGCGAGGTGATCGCCTCGACCTTCGACGAGCCGGCGGCGCGCCACGTGCACGTGGCCGAAATGGTGATCGAGCGTGCCAAGCGCCTGGTCGAACTGAAAAGGGACGTCGTGATCCTGCTGGACTCGATCACCCGGCTCGCGCGCGCCTACAACAACGTCGTACCCTCGTCCGGCAAGGTGCTGACCGGTGGCGTCGACGCCAACGCGCTGCAGCGCCCGAAGCGCTTTCTGGGCGCCGCACGCAATGTCGAGGAAGGCGGCTCGCTGACCATCATCGCCACGGCGCTGATCGACACCGGCAGCCGGATGGACGAAGTGATCTTCGAAGAGTTCAAGGGCACCGGCAACAGCGAAATCCACCTGGACCGGCGCCTGTACGAAAAACGGGTGTTCCCGTCGATCCAGCTCAATCGCAGCGGAACGCGTCGCGAGGAATTGCTGCTGGCCCCCGAAATCCTGCAGAAGACGCGAATCCTGCGGCAGTTCATGTACAACATGGACGAGATCGAGGCGATGGAGATGGTGCTCAAGAGCATGAAGGCGACCAAGAGCAACGTCGAGTTCTTCGACATGATGCGGCGGGGCGGATAGGCCCAAAGCAGACAACCGGCCGCGAAAGACGCAAAGAATCCGCGAAGGACGCAAAAAAGAAGGTTCCAATTTTTATTTGGATTTCTTTTGCGCTCTTCGCGTAATTTTTGCGTCCTTCGCGGCCGGATTTCCGTTTTCAATTTCGTCTTATAATTCAAGGCTTTTCCGCGGAAAGTAGGCCAGACGGTCTGGCCCGGCTGCCGCACCTGAACGAGAGAGATCATGAAAGCAGGAATTCACCCCAAATACCGCGACGTGCTGTTCGTCGACCTGTCCAACGGCTTCAA
>DATNCB010000807.1:0-1654 GCA_035571715.1 Ramlibacter sp. | reverse complement strand
GTGCTGTCGCGCAACGCGGTCGCCACGTCCGCGCGGCCGCAGGCTTTCGCGCTGCGGCCCATCAGTGCGCCAAGCCTGCGCAGCAAGCTCGCGATGGCGATGAGTTCACAGCGTCCGGCGACCCTCACTCAAACAGCTGCGCTTGAACTGATCAAGTCTTTGGCGCAGAAACTGGTCGCGGCCAAATGAAACGGGCGCAGCAGGAATGCCTGCTGCGCCCGCGATACGTGTCGGTGGCGGCTACTTCACCAGCAGAGTGAACGGCCAGACATACGCTTGCAGGGTAACGAGGACGCCCACGAGACATGCCAGCGCGATCGAATGGACGAACACGTAACGCAGGATGTCGCCTTCATGGTGGAACCAGCGCGTGGCGGTCGACGCAACAACGATCGACTGAGCGTCGATCATCTTGCCCATCACGCCGCCCGAACTGTTGGCCGCGCCCATCAGGTTGACCGACAGGCCCAGCTGCCCTGCGGCCACCTTCTGCATCCCGCCGAAGAGAACGTTCGACGCAGTGTCAGACCCCGTCATCGCGACGCCGATCCAACCCATCAGCGTGCCGAAGAAGGGGTACAGGACGCCGGAATTGGCGAACGCGAGTCCGAGGGTGGTGTCGGTGCCCGAATACCGCGTCAGGGTGCCAAGCGCAAGCATCAGCACGATCGTGAGCAGCGAATAGCGCACCAGATACAACGTGCGGAAAAAGGTGCGCACGATCTCGACCGGGTTGTACTTCATGACCAACGCCCCGAAGATCGCTGCGAGCAGGATGCCCGTGCCCGTGGCCGACAGAAGGTTCAGCACGTACACCGCGCCTTCCTTGGTGGGCTTGGAAACGACGGGCGCCACTTTCTCGACCAGGTTGTGCAGGCCCGCCATCGGGAAGGTCGGCGCGTACAGGCTGTTGAGATAGGTCTTGACCGTCGGCAATCCCCACAGGAACACGAACACCGTCAGGATCGCCCACGGCGTCCAGGCACGGACCAGGTCGGCGCGCGAGTGCACTGTGATCGCAGTAGCCGGCTTGGCCTCGCCGCTGTCGGTTTCATGACCTTTGAGCGACGGGGAGCGCCAGATATTCTTCGGCTGCCATACACGCAGGAACAGGATCAGCGAAACCATCGAGACGATCGCTGCGATGATGTCGACCAGCTCCGGCCCGATGAAGTTGGACACGAGGTACTGGGGAATCGCAAATGACAGGCCTGTCACCAGGATGGCGGGCCAGATCTCCATCATGGCCTTCCGTCCGGCGAAGGCCCAGATCAGCCAGAACGGCACTAACAGCGAGAACAGCGGCAACTGCCGCCCGATCATCGCCGTGACTTCCATCAGGTCGTAGCCGTGCACCTTGGCCAGCGTGATTACCGGCGTGCCGAGCGCGCCGAAAGCGACCGGCGCGGTGTTGGCGATCAGGCTCAGGCCAGACGCGGCCAGCGGGGAGAAGCCCAGGCCGATCAGAATGCCGGCCGTGACGGCGACCGGAGTGCCGAAGCCGGCCGCGCCCTCAAAGAAAGCGCCGAAGCAGAACGCGATCAGCAGCAGTTGCAGGCGCCGGTCTTCGGTGATCCCCGAGAGCGAGTCCTGCAGGATCTTGAAGCTGCCGTTTTGCTCGGCGAGCTGCTGCAGGAAGATGATGTTGAGCACG
>DATNCB010000806.1:0-1394 GCA_035571715.1 Ramlibacter sp. | reverse complement strand
ACCGCAGCGCTGTCTCTACCTGCTGGGCCAAAGCTCTTATCGTCGGCGCCTCGAACAGCGTCCGCAGCGGCAGCTCTATCGTGAACGCCTGCCGCACTCGCGAGATCACCTGCGTCGCCAGCAGCGAATGTCCACCCAGCTCAAAGAAATCATCCCTCACACCCACTTTCGGTAGCTGCAGGATCTCGCTCCAGATCCCCACCAGTATTTCCTCCACCAGCGTTTCCGCACCCGCATACGATTCCTTTAGCTCCGGCCGCTCCTGGTGGGCTGCCGGCAGCGCGCCACGATCTACTTTTCCGTTGGCCGTCAGCGGAAAACTTTCCAGCATGATGAATGCCGAGGGGACCATGTAGGCAGGCAGCTTATTACTGGCGTAGCCGTATAGCTCACTACTGCTGATCGCTCCCCCGGGCTGCAACACCACGTAGCACACTAACCGCCCTTCCCCGGCCCCATCCTCGCGCAGCAGCACCAACACTTCTCGCACCTCAACGTGCTCTTGCAGTACCGCCTCTATTTCACCCAGCTCGATCCGGAAGCCACGCACTTTCACTTGCTGGTCCAGCCGCCCCAAATACTCGACTTCTCCGCCGGCTAAGCGGCGCCCCAGATCACCGGAGCGATAAAGCCGCGCCCCAGGCTGCTTACTGAAGGGATCAGGGATGAACTTACTGCCCGTCAGCCCGGCTCGATTCAGATAGCCGCGCGACAAGCCCGCCCCGCTGATGCACACTTCTCCCGCCGTCCCCAGCGGCACTAGTTGCTGCTGCGGTCCTAATATGTAGAGCCCTAAATCCGGCAGCGCTCCGCCGATCAAACTGCCCCCGGCTTCTTGCAGGTCCGCCGCCTGCAAGCGCCGGTAGGTCACATGCACCGTCGTTTCCGTGATCCCATACATGTTCACCAACTGCGGCCGCTGCTCGCCATGCCGCTCAACCCACGGCCGCAACCGCCTCACGTCCAGCGCTTCACCCCCGAAGATCACCAGTCTCAGCGCTAACTCGGCCCGCTCCGCTAGCGCTTCCTCATGCTGCTGCAACTGGTAGAAAGCTGATGGGGTTTGGTTAAGCACCGTCACCTCTTGCCGCCACAACAGCTCATAAAACTGCTCCGCTGCGCGGCTCACCCACAGCGGCACTAGCACTAGTCGGCCGCCGTGCAGCAGCGCCCCCCACATCTCCCATACCGAAAAATCAAACGCATAGGAGTGAAACAGTGTCCAGACATCGCGCTCGTCGAACGCAAACCATTCGCGCGTCGCGGCAAACAGACGGACCACATTCGCATGCGCTATCAAAGTCCCCTTCGGCTGCCCGCTCGAGCCCGAGGTATAAATCACATAGGCCAGGTTCTCGCTGCTCACCGCGCTCGCTACATTCTCCTTACTCTGC
>DATNCB010000805.1:0-1387 GCA_035571715.1 Ramlibacter sp. | reverse complement strand
ACCTCGGCCACGGTGCGCACCTTGTTGTCGGTCATGGTGTCCACGATGATGGCCGCGCCGCCGATGCCATAGCCTTCGTAGCTGATTTCCTCGTATTGCACGCCTTCCAGGCTGCCGGTGGCCTTGTCGATGTTGCGCTTGATCGTGTCGGCCGGCATGTTGACCGCCTTGGCTTTTTCCACGGCGAGCCTCAGCCGTGGGTTGGCCGACAGGTCACCGCCGCCCTGGCGCGCCGCCACCATGATTTCACGGATGACGCGGGTCCACACCTTGCCCCGCTTCTCGTCCTGGCGTCCCTTGCGATGCTGGATATTCGCCCACTTGCTGTGTCCTGCCACGGGAAGTCCTTAATATGCTTGTCCCCGCATTTTACTTTTCATGCCATGGCTGAACCCCTGTTGATCGCGAAGAACGCGCAAACCGAGTGCCAGCTCCTGCCGGCGCTCGCGAATCGGCACGGCCTCGTCACCGGCGCCACCGGTACCGGCAAGACCGTGACGCTGCAGACGATGGCCGAGAATTTCTGCAAGATCGGCGTGCCGGTTTTCATGGCCGACGTCAAGGGCGACCTCACCGGCATCAGCCAGCCCGGCAACAACGCGCAAAAACTCGCGGCCGTCCTCAAGGAGCGCGGCCTGCCGGCGCCGGAACCTTTCGCCTGCCCGACCACGCTCTGGGATGTGTTTGGTGAACAGGGCCATCCGGTGCGCGCCACGGTGTCCGACATGGGGCCGCTATTGCTGGGCCGCATGCTGAGCCTGAACGAAACCCAGGCCGGCGTTCTGAACCTGGTCTTCAAGATCGCCGACGACAACGGGCTGCTGCTGCTGGACCTGAAGGACCTGCGCGCGATGCTGCGCCACGTGGGCGACAACGCGGGCCAGTTCACCACGCAGTACGGCAACATCAGCGCCGCCAGCATCGGCATCATCCAGCGCGGCCTGCTGCAAATCGAATCGCAGGGCGGCGGGAAGTTCTTCGGCGAACCGATGCTCAACATCGCCGACTTCCTGCAGACCGACGACCATGGCCACGGCGTGGCCAACATCCTGGTGGCTGACAAGCTGCTCAATTCGCCGCGCCTTTACGCGACTTTCCTGCTGTGGATGCTGTCCGAGCTGTTCGAGCAATTGCCCGAGATCGGCGACCCGGACAAACCCAAGTTGGTGTTCTTCTTCGACGAAGCGCATTTGCTGTTCGACGAGGCGCCCAAGGTGCTGATCGAGCGCATCGAATTGGTGGTACGCCTCGTGCGATCGAAAGGCGTAGGCGTTTATTTCGTGACGCAGAACCCGCTGGATATTCCGGACAGCGTGCTGGCACAGCTGGGTAACCGCGTGCAACATGCCTTGCGCGCCTACACGCCGCGCGATCAGAAAGCGGTGAA
>DATNCB010000804.1:0-4130 GCA_035571715.1 Ramlibacter sp. | reverse complement strand
TGGGCGCGATGAAAGGCATTGGCGCGAAGCCTGATGGAGCAGCCAGCGGCGTACCCACCATCGTCTTCCACGGCGATGCCGACACGACCGTGCATCCCGGCAACGGCGAGCACGTCATCAGCGCCAGCGCCGGGGCGGTCGGGGGCGAAGTGGAAAAAGGCTACTCCTCAACCGGACGCAACTACACCCGACGGGTGCACCGCAACGCCGGCGGCGAAATCCTGGCCGAGCACTGGCTGGTGCATGGCGCGCAGCACGCCTGGTCCGGCGGCTCCGCCCAGGGTTCGTACACCGACCCGCGCGGACCCGATGCCACCGCGGAGATGGTGCGATTTTTCATGGCCCATCCGCGCCGCGCGCCGCGCTAAGCATCGGGATTACTGCAGCTGCTTGAACAACCTGCCCAGGAGGTCGTTCACGATATTGGACAAAGCGTCCTGCGGGCGCTCGCGCGGGGGCGCCGGCCGCGGCCGTGGAATGGCGAACTCGGCCTGCGCGTCGATCCACTTGTAGCGCAGCGACTGCTGGAAATAATCGCCGACGATGGGCAGCGCGCTGCGCGCGCCCTGCCCCCACTGCCCCATCGTGGCCGTGTTGTCGTTGAAGCCGACCCAGGCACCGGCCACCAGCTGCGGATGCATCAGGATGAACCAGCCGTCGGTGTTGTCCTGCGTGGTGCCGGTCTTGCCCGCCACATCGGCCTGGATGCCGTAGCGCGTGCGGATCGCCACGCCCGTGCCCTCGTCCACCACGCCGCGCATCACATTCACCAGCGTCAGCGCGCTCGCGCGCGGCATGCCTTCCTCCGGCTGGCGTGAGACGAAACCCTCCAGCGTCCGGCCCTGCCGGTCTTCCACGCGCACCACCAGCAGCGGCTCGGTGTAGGTGCCCGAATTGGCGATGGTGCCGTACGCGGCCACCATCTCCTTCAAGGTCACCGGGCTGGTGCCCAGGGCAAGCGAGGGCACGAGGTCGAGCTTGCTCTGCCGCACGCCCATCGACTGCGCCAGCTGCGCCACGCGCGCCGGCCCGACCTGCTGCATCAGTTGCGCGGTGATCGTGTTCTTCGAGTGCACCAGCCCGTCGCGCAGGCTCATGGGCCGGCCGCTGGGCGGCGAGCCATCGGTGGGCGTCCAGACGTCGTTGCCCGATCCGTACGAGATCGGCTCGTCGATGAAGGTGTACGAGGGGTCGAACCCCTGCACGAACGCGGCGCCGTACACGAAGGGCTTGAAAGTCGAGCCGGGTTGCCGCCTTGACTGCGCCACGTGATCGAACTGCTCCTGCTCGAAGTCGCGGCTGCCGACCCAGGCCTTGATGTGCCCGTTGCGCGGGTCGAGCGCCAGGAAGCCGGCCTGCAGGACCTGGCGTTCCTGGCCGCGCCTGCGCTGGCTGTCCGCCAGCGCCTGCAGCCGCGCCGAGTTGCGTGCCACGGCCAGGTTCGCTGCCTTCTGATGCCGCGAACTGATCGTCGTGCGCACCACCAGGCCGTCCGCGTAAATGTTGTAGCCCTTGCGGTCGGCCCATTCGATCAACCACTTGCGCAGGAACTGCGCCACGTGCGGCGCGGGGCCGAGCGGCTCGGTCTGGCGCTCGAAATCGAGTTGCAGCGGCCGCTTTTGCAAGGCCTCCAGCTTGTCGGCATCGAGCTTGCCATGCCTGGCCATCTGCGCCAGCACGATGTTGCGGCGCGCGACGGCGCGTTCCGGATTTGTGACGGGGTTGTACGCGCTGGTGCCCTTGAGCATGCCGATCAGCGTCGCGCTTTCCAGCACGTCCAGCCGGTCGGCCGACTTGTCGAAATAGGTGCGCGCGGCCATCTCGATACCGAACGCGTTGTACAGGAACGGCACGGTATTGAGGTAGGTCTCCAGGATCTCGTCCTTGGTGTAGACCGACTCGATTTTCAGCGCCGTGATGGCTTCCTTCACCTTGCGCGTGACGGAGAATGCGCGGCCGATCTCCTCCGGATAGAGGTTGCGCGCCAGTTGCTGCGTGATGGTCGAGCCGCCCTGCCGGTCGCCGGACAAGGTGTGCAACGCCGCCGCGCCGGTGCGCCGCAGGTCGATGCCGTGGTGCTGGTAGAAGCGGTGGTCCTCGGTGGCGATCAGCGCGTTCACCACATGCGGCGAGATCTTCTTCAGCGCCACCCACTGGCGGTTGATCCGCTTGTACTCGGCCAGCACGACGCCGTCGGCCGACATCACCACCGCGGGCACTTCCGACTTGGCCCTGCGCAGGTCGCCGATGCTGGGCGTGAACGGGATCAGCACCAGCACATAGGCCAGGAGCAGCGCCGGCAGCGCCAGAGCCGCGCGCACCGGATGCCGCCGCATCGCCTGCCCCAATCGACGGACAAGCTCAGACGCCTGGGCGGCGGCGCGAGCGACGGCAGGAAGCATCCCGTGAATCTAAGGTCGGGCTGACACGCGATCTGTAGGACGGCGGCAACTTTACCCGGGCTCAACAGTGGTTACAGCAAGCCACTATTGTCATCCCGGACTTGATCGGGATCCGGGTATTGGATTGCTTGGCCGGCGGCAACCAACTCGGCCGGCGGGCAATGCCGCATGAAATCCATGGAGTCCCGGGCCGCAGCGTTCAGCCAGGCTTCGTAATCGTGCTGGCCAAGTATCACGACCGTTCTTTTTTCGTCGCCGGGCCGTTGGAATTGGCCCATGAAGGCGTGCTCGTCCGCATTGATCGTGAGCATCGTATAGCTGAGTAGAGGCCCCTCGGGCGAGTCCCAGCGGTCCCACAGCCCGGCAATCCCGAGTGGCTCGCCGTCGGCTCGCGCGATGCGCGTGGGCACGTGCCGGCCCGTGCGCCAGTCGGGCTCGTAGATCGCGTCGGCCGGGATGATGCAGTGCTGCGCCCGGCGCCAGGCGCCGCCGAAAGTGAATGACTGGGCGACGCTCTCCACTCGCGCATTGAATGTCGAAAGCCTGAACTGCCTAGCCGCATCGGCGGTGTTCCAGGGGACCAGTCCCCAGCGGCCGACCTGGGATTCCCGCAGCGGCACGGCTTCATCGCCCGATTCGGCTTCACGCGGCCGGCGAACGAATGTGCCCTGGTATTTGGGCCACATGTCATCGATGTATTCGTGCGGCGGCGGGTAGACACCGAACTTGCGGTAGTAGCGCTCCCGCTCCTTGATGGCCTGGTAGTGGCTGCACATAAACGCTTGTTAGCGCCGCGCCTTGCTCTTTCGGCTTTGCGTACCGACCATCTTCTTCAACTCGCCGCTATCGATCAGCAACTTGAGGTCGGTGTAACCGCCTACCAGAACGCCCTTGACGAACACCATCGGAAACGTCGGCCATCCGGTCCACATCTTCAGCGCATTGCGGTCGCGCCAGGTGCTGAAGTAATTGCCGTACTCGAGGTATTTGTACGGCTGGCCCGCCGCGTCCAGCGCCTTGCGCGCCCGCGCGGGGAACGGATTCATGCCCATTCCCACGACCACCACGTCGTTTGCCTCGACGGCGCTTCTGACTTCTTCCACGATCGCCTGCCGGTGGCCCGAAATCTTGTCGCGGATGGCTGGGTGGATGTGGGCTTCATCGAGGATCGGGCGTGGCATGTGAGGACTCCTGGTCAGACGAGGCAACGGTAGCACAGCGGCAAGCGCGACGTCCCCGATCAAGTCTCTCACCGGAGTGACACCTGCTCACATGCGGCACGGCCTGAGCGCTTGCCGTCCGCTGTACGCTGCTAGTGTCCTTTCCCACAAAGGACACAACGATGCACGACCAGGAGAACGCGATGCTCAGCCATGGATTGGTGGCGCGGCTTAAGTCGAAGTCGAGCCAAATTGCTGCAACCGAACAGTTTCTGAAGTTGGCCCTGCCCCAGGTGCAGGCCGAACCTGCCACCCCGGTGTGGTTTGCACTGCGCTTTGGGCGCGGCGAGTACGGCATCTTCGACGCCTTCGCCGGTGAACAGGGCCGCCAGGAGCACCTGCAAGGCCAAGTGGCCGCGGCCCTCTTTTCGCAGGCGCCGCAGCTGCTGGACGGATCGCCTGAAATCGAGCGCGTGGACGTCCTTGCCAGCAAGATGCCGCCCGACATGCCGCCGGAAGTGCCGGCCGCGGCCGTCGCTTGCGGATTGCTCCTGGCCTTCCGCGCGAA
>DATNCB010000803.1:0-8924 GCA_035571715.1 Ramlibacter sp. | reverse complement strand
TCGGGGAGCTCGGCTACGCGTCGCTCGCCGAGATGCACGGCTGCATGAACCTGGCGCGCTGCCCCAACCCGGCGGCATTCGCGCGCGGCAACTACATGCGCATCCTGCAGAGCTGGAAGGCCTGATCCGCTGCGAGCGCTGGCCGCCGCGTCCCGGTTTCTCGCGGACGGAGCGAGCGCGCCATCTGGCGCGGCTATCACCTTTCCTGGTAAACGCTCGCGAACGCGTCCCCGTGGGCGAATTGGTCCTTCATCGACTGAAACTGGCTCTCGAAGGCGACCATTGAGTCCTCCCAAGGCTGCCAGTCCCCATCAGTGTTTCCCTCATTCACTGCCAGGGCAGCACGAGTGTCCCGCAGGCGGTGCCGGATGTTGCGGGACGGCTGATTCTGTGCCTTGTGCATGCGAGGCGCGGCTGCCTGGGACTTTGCAAAACGGATCATGATGTTCTCCCATCAAGAAATGATGTATGCCGAGTCCTGAGCAACAAGCGTGCCACTGAACGTGACTGGCCAGGACAGGCATGGCATGTGCGGGCCGCTGGCCAACCTGCCAGCCGGACGGGGCAAGGTCATACGGGACGGGGCAGGGTCATACCAACGCCGGGGAAATCCCCCGGCAACGGGGGAGGCCGGACTTGATCCTCACTCCTCGATCGTGTTTGGCGCCACGTTCATCGTCGACCGGCGAAGTCGCTCGATCACCTCGTCGACGCTCAGTACATCGCCGAAGAACAGCATCCAGTTCTGCAGCGCGTGCAAGTGTTCGTCTGGCGTCACCGCCGACAGGGCATCTTCGACCATGATGGTGCGGTAGTTCATCGCCATGGCGTCGCGGGCGGTCGATTCGCAGCAGACATTCGTCACGGTGCCCCCGATCAGCAAGGTGGTGATGCCCCTGGCCTCGAGCTCTTCGTGCAGTCCCGACGAGCCCTGCGTCAAGGCGCTGTAGCAGCGCTTGATCACCCGCGGATCCCCGGGCCGTACGTCCAGGCCTGGCGCGATCGCGAAACCCTCATGACGGGAACTGAGCTCCTTCAGCCGGCGCGCGCTGCGCTCGGGCGTCAACATGTAGGCGTGGTGATGAGACCAGAACTCGTCGGCGCCATCGGAACTTGTCTGGATCCAGATCACGGTGCCGCCGGCTTCGCGGACGGCTGCAGCCAGCTGGTTGACGGTGCCAAAGGTCCCGCGAGATGACGCGCATTCACCTTGGTAGCCGGTCTGGGTGAAGTAGTTCTGCAGGTCGACGACGACAAACGCGGTCGTGCTGCCATCGAGTTGCGGGTAAGGATGAAGGCAGCCCTGCCGGGCGGCTACGCGGTCCACGACCCATTGCGGAAATTTCATGGTCTCTTGCGCCTTCAGGCGTACCGCTGCATGGTCGCGGCTTCGATACGAGCGATGACCAGGTACATCACGCCGGATAGCACGCCTAGAACGGCGATCGCGGTCATCACGATGTTGAGCTTGAATACCTGGCTGCCGTTGATGATGAGGAACCCAAGCCCTTCGCTGGCTGACTGGAATTCGCCCACGATCACACCCACCAGGGACAGGCCGATATTCATTTTCAGTGCCGAGATCAGGGCGGGCACGCTGCCCGGCAGCACGACCTTGGTCAGGATCTGGCCGCGGCTCGCTCCCAAGGTGAGGGCGAGCTTGATCTTGTTGACGTCCGTCGCGCGGAAGCCCTCGTAAGCGGCCAGGATGGTGACGAACACGGCGATCGAGACGGCCATGCCGTAGACCGAATATTCAGAGCCCAGCCAGATGTAGAAGATCGGCACGAAAGCGATCTTGGGCATCGCGTTAGCCACCACCAGGAACGGATCCAGCACCTTGTAGACGAAGTCCGACCACCACAGGCCGGCCGCGATGGCGATGCCCAGGCACATGCTCGAGGCGAAACCGATCATCGTGGCTTTGAAGGTGGCCCAGGTATGCAGTCCGAGCTTGCCGTTTTCCGCGAGGTCCAGGAAGGTTGGCCAGAGTGCGCTCGGGTAGCTGGTGAGCATCGGATTCACAAGCTTCGTGCGCGCCGCGACCTCCCACATCGCCAGGCAAAGGACCAGCAGCAACAGGCGGCTCACCAGGATCAGGATGGTTTTTCGCTTCTCGCGGCGCAGATACTCCAGGTAAGCTGGGCTGGGGCCGCTGGCGTGCAGGATGGCCGGGTCGACGGCGGCAGGGATCGTGGACTGGACGGACCGCAAGTCAAGCGTGCTCATGATTCAGCCTTCCACATGGACGTCCAGCTCGTCCCACAGCGTGCTGAAATAGCCGTTGAATTCAGGCAGGGAGCGGGCTTCGAATGGGGTCGGCCGGCCCTGAGGGTGGCTGGGAAATCCGATCATGTGCTGTGATTTGATCCGGCCCGGACGCCGCGACAGCACGACCACGCGGTCCGTCATTGCAATTGCTTCGCCAATGTCGTGCGTGACCAGCACCACCGATTTGCCTTCACTGCGCAGCACGTCGGCCACCTCGTCGGCTATGGCCAGCCGCGTTTGGGAATCGAGCGCGGAAAAGGGTTCGTCCAGAAGGACCACGTCGGGGTTGGTGACCAGCGTGCGGGCCAGGGCGACGCGCTGGCGCATGCCGCCGGAGAGCTGGCGCGGGTAGTGATGGATGAAGTCGCCCATGCCGCATTTCTCGAGCAGCTGGATGGCGCGCTGCCGCGCCTTCTTGAGATCGCGCTTCTGGATCTCCGCGCCGAGCAGCGCGTTATCCAGGATGGTGCGCCATTCGTAGAGGTAGTCCTGCTGCAGCATGTAGCCGATGCGCTGCGAGGGGGCGGTGACGGGCTGCCCATCGACGAGCACACTGCCGCGGGAAGGCTCGAGGATGCCGGCAATGATCGACAGCAGCGTGCTCTTGCCGCAGCCCGACTGGCCGATGATGCTGACGAACTCGCCGGCAGCAATCTCCAACGAGATGCCGTCCAGCGCCTGGGTTTCGCCCCGACTGCTGAAATAGCGCAGCGAGACGTTGTCGATCTCGATGCGCGGGCGCGTGCCGCCTGCGGCAGGAGCCGTGCCCAGGGGACTGCCTCTATTGATAGCAGCCGACATTACTTGACTGCGTTGGCGAAGGCAGGAACAACGATCCGGTCGTATTTCACGCGCTTGGCTTTATCGAGGTGGCCGCTGGCAATCAGCATGTCCTGCATCGACTCCATGGCCTTCTCCTGCACCAGGGTGCTGGTCTTCCACAGGTGCAGCTTGCGATAACGCTCGATGGTTTTCACCAGCTCGGGCTGGGTGACGCCAGGGAAGAATTCGCCGATATGCCGGGCCAGGTCGGCGAGGGGCGCGCTATCCACGTATTTCTGGGCTTTTGCGATGGCGTTGACCCAGCCCTGCGCCACCTGCGGGTTTTTCTGCAGATAGGCGTCGGTCGACGTGAACACGGTGAAGTCAACCTGGCCGACCTCCTGGCCAACGGAAGCGACGACGTAGCCGGCACCGTTGCTTTCGAGGTTACTGGCTTCCGGCTCCAGAAAGATGCCGAAATCATTCTGGCCCGCCATCCAGGCGCCGGTGCGCGCGGCGGGACTGATGTTGTTGACCAGCTTCAAGTCCGTGCGCGGGTCGATCCCGTTCTTGCGCATCGCCGCCTCGAGGAAGACGTCCGGGCTGGAGCCGGGCCGGAAAGACATCACGTTTTTGCCTTTGAGCATGCTCCAGCTGAATTTCTCGACCGGCTTTCGCGACAACAGCAGAAAGCCGTCGGTCGCGGTAAGCGCCGAGAAGATCTTCGGTTTCAGTGGCGATTCGCTGTTAGCCACGTAGATGGTGGCCTCGGGCCCGATCAGCACGATGTCGGCGCTGCCCGAAAGAAGTGCGGCCATACCCTTGTCGGCGCCCTGCGAGGTCTTCATACCGACGTCCAGGCCGTTTTCCTTGAAGTAGCCCTGATTCAGCGCGACGTACATCGGCACATACAACACCGAACGCACCACCTCTTCGTAGCGGACCTTGGTCGGCGGCGTCTGGGCCAGCGCGTGCGCGGTCAGGCCGAACGCGGCGCCCGCGATCAGCAGGACACGCAACGCGCAGCCCAAGGTGCGAAAAGGATGGGGGAATGAATCACGCATAGCTTCTCCTCGGGTTCATAAGCATGGAAATAAAAAGCGTTTCAATGTTCGGGTCGGGGTGTGCCCGCGCTGCGCGGCGGCAGTAGCGCTAGACCATAGTGGCCCTTGCGACAGTGCGTGTTTGACGCACGTCAGCAAGCTCATCTAAAGAGGTGAGGGTAATTACCATCAGCCGATGTGCCTCATGGAGACACACGGCATGACTCGGCACCGAAGCAATCCGGCTATCGGGCTCGTTCGCGAGGAAGACGACCTTTCTTAGGCGCAGGCGCGGGAAGCGTCAGCTGCGCCTCCTGCGCCACCCGCACGCAATCCTTGATGTGCTCCTCACCCAGATAGCGCAGGGCGGTGTAGCCCATGATCGCGGAGATGGCCTGGCCGGCCAGCGGCACGTACTTGGCGGCCTGTTGCACCGACAGGCGCTTGCCCAGCGTCTGGGCCATGCGCATCACGAGGTCGCGGGTGATGAACTTGCCAACCAGCACCGAGCCCACCATGGCCAGCGCTTTTTGCACCTGTTCGCGTTTGTGGTCGGGCAGCTGGTCGAGCTGGGCCGGCGTGAGGCCGAATTCCGCATTGATGGCGGGCACCAGCTGTGACAGCAGCGCCGCGTCCACCGCCCAGTCCAGGCCCGGCACCGGCACCGTGCTGGCGGCCGCGCCGACCAGCGCGCGCCGGTTCAGCAGCTTGCGGCTGCGCCGCACCGCGTCCAGCAGGACATGGTTGCCTTCGGCGAGTTGCAGGGCGGTGGCCATCACAATGCAGGTGGGTCCGCCAGTGTGGCTCAAAAGCGGCTAACGCGCCGTTTCAATCGCTTGGAGGTCCCCCGACAGCACCAGCCAACGCTCTTCCAGCGCGTGCAATTCGTCGCTGAGCGCCTTCAGGCGCTTGCCGGCCTGGGCGAGCTGCGGCGGCGGCAGGCCGCTGGCCAAGCTCGCTTCCAGGGCCGCTTTGTCGGCGCTCAGCACGGCCATTCGTTGCTCCGCCTGTTCCAGTTCGCGCTTGAGCGGCTTGAGCAGGCTTGCCCGCTGCTGGCGCTGCTGCGCATCCTGCTTTCGCTGCTCCTGCGGTGTCAGGCCGGCGTTGGTTTGAACGGCCTCGGAGGGCGCAGGCGAATCCGTGGCGGCTACGTTTTCCGCGCGTGCCTCCTCGCGCAGCCGCTTGGCCTCGTCCAGCAGGTAGCGCTGGTAATCGTCGAGGTCGCCATCGAACGGCACGACCTGGCCGCGGCCGATCAGCCAGAACTCGTCGCACACGGCGCGCAACAGGGCCCGGTCGTGGCTGACCAGCATCACCGTGCCTTCGAATTCATTCAATGCCATCGACAGTGCCTCCCGCGTCGCAAGGTCCAGGTGGTTGGTTGGCTCGTCGAGCAGCAGCAGGTTGGGGCGCTGCCAGACCATCATCGCCAGCACCAGCCGAGCTTTCTCGCCGCCGCTCATGGTGCCCACGGCCTGCTTGACCATGTCGCCGGTGAAGTTGAACGTGCCCAGGAAGTTGCGCAGGTCCTGCTCGCGGCTGGACTCACCGGAGTTCGGCCCCAGCTCGCGGGCCAGGCGGAACATGTGTTCCAGCGGCGTATCGAACGGCCGCAGCACGTCGAGCTCCTGCTGGGCGAAATAGCCGATGTTCAGGCCCTTGC
This sequence comes from Ramlibacter sp., assembly GCA_035571715.1. Lineage (GTDB taxonomy): Bacteria > Pseudomonadota > Gammaproteobacteria > Burkholderiales > Burkholderiaceae_C > Ramlibacter. The sequence goes on along the minus strand of DATNCB010000803.1, from coordinate 3,185 downwards.
CTTCGGTGAGCGTGCCGCCCAGCGCAGGGATGTCGCGGGCGATGGTCTTGACCAGCGTCGACTTGCCCTGGCCGTTGGCGCCGAGAATGCCGATGCGCTGGCCGGCCATGACGGATTTGTTGACGTTGCTCAGGATGATTTTCGGCTCATAGCCGAACACACCATCCCTGATCGCCAGCATCGGATTGGGCAGGTTCGCCGGTTCCTTGAACTCGAAGGTGAAGTCGGCATCGGCCAGCACCGGCGCGATCCTCTCCATGCGCTCCAGGGCCTTGACGCGGCTTTGGGCCTGCCTGGCCTTGGTCGCCTTGGCCTTGAAGCGGTCGATGAATTTCTGCAGGTGCGCGATCTTTTCCTTCTGCTTCGAAAACGCCGACTGCTGCAGTTCCAGCTGCTGGGCGCGCAAGGTCTCGAACGCGCTGTAGTTGCCGCCATAGCGTGTGAGCTGCTGGCGTTCGATGTGCAGCGTGACGCTGGTGACCGCGTCCAGGAACTCGCGGTCGTGGCTGATCACGATCAGGGTGCCGGCATAGCGCTTGAGCCACGCCTCCAGCCAGACCAGCGCATCCAGGTCCAGGTGATTGGTCGGTTCGTCCAGCAGCAGCAGGTCCGACGGGGACATCAGCGCGCGCGCCAGCTGCAGTCGCATACGCCAGCCACCCGAGAAGCTGTTGACCGGCTTGTATAGCTCGCTGCTCTTGAAGCCCAGGCCCAGGATCAGCGACTGCGCCCGCGGCACGGCGTCATGCTCGCCCGCGTCCGTCAGGTCCGAGTGCAGGTGCGCGATCTGCATGCCGTGCGCTGCATCGTGCGCGTTTTCGTCGTGACTTGTTTCGGCGCGCGCCAGGGCAGCGCGCAACTCCATCAGGCGGGTATCACCGCCGAGCACGAAGTCGGTAGCCAGCTCGTCCGTCTCCGGCATCTCCTGCGCCACCTGGGCCAGTCGCCACTGCGCGGGCATCGAGAAGTCGCCGCTGTCCTCGTGCAGGCTGCCGTTGATGAGGCCGAAGAGGGTGGACTTGCCGGAACCGTTGCGACCGACCAGGCCGGCTTTCTCGCCCGGATTCAGCGTGGCTGAGACGTTCTCCAGCAGCACCTTCGCGCTGCGGCGAAGGGTCAAGTTGCGCAGGACGATCACTTGCGCAGACCGTCGAACGCTTGCTTGAAGTCGGCCAGCAGGTCGGCCTGCGCTTCGATGCCGACCGACACGCGAATCAGCGAATCGGCAATTTCCATGCTCTTGCGCTGCTCGGCGCCCATCTCCCAGAAGATGGTGTGCGCCACCGGCAGGGCGGAGGTGCGGTTGTCGCCCAGATGGCTGGACTTGATGACCAGCTCGAGCGCATCGAGCACCTTGAACGGATCGACGCCGTCTGCAGTTTCAAAGCTCAACAACGCACCGAAATCCTTGAACAGCCTGGCGGAGCGCTCATGCTGCCGATGACTGGCGAGGCCCGGGTAGTGAACCCTGGAAACCAGTGGCTCGCTTTCCAGCCACTCGGCCAGGGCTCGCGCATTGGCACAGGTGCGTTCCATCCTCAGCGACAGCGTCTCCGCGCCGGCTGCGATGCGATGGCCATGTTCGGCGCTCAGCGTGGCGCCGAGGTCGCGCAGGCCCTTCTTGCGGATCTGCAGCAGGCCCCAGCCGGTTGCCGCGCCCTGGCGATAAGCCGGCAGCAGGTTCGGATAGCGGCTCCAGTCGTACAGGCCGGTGTCCGAGATCGAGCCGCCCAGCGCATTGCCGTGGCCGCAGATCGATTTGCTGAGCGAATGCACGACCAGCGACGCGCCGACGGCTTTCGGCTGGAACAGGTGCGGCGTCGTCATGGTGCTGTCGACCACATACAGCAGCCCGTGTTCGGCGCAAAGCTTGCCGATCCCTTCCAGGTCGGCCACCTGCGTGCGCGGGTTGGCGATGGTTTCCACGAAGACCATGCGTGTTTCGGGCCGCACGGCCTGCCGCACGTTCGCGGCGTCGGTGGCGTCGACCAGCGTCGTCTCGCAGCCGAGTTGCGAAAGCGTATTCATCCAGCTTGCCGTGTTGCCGAACAGGTAGCGGCTGGACACCACGTGATCGCCTTTTTTCAGCAGCGCCGTCATCGACCCGCAGATCGCCGCCATGCCGGTAGCAAAACACACGGTGCCCACGGCGTCCTCCAGCAGGCTGATCTTCACCTCCAGTGCCGACGTGGTCGGGTTGCCCTGGCGGCCATACACGTGGCCGCTCTTGCGCCCTTGGAACACGTCGGTGAGTTCTCCGGCCGTCGGATAGCCGTAGGCGGTCGCAATGTGCAGCGGCTTGAGCACGGCGCCGTGCTCGACTAAGCCCTGCCGGTCGGCGTGGAGAAGGCGGGTGATGGTATCTCGTTTCATTTGTGTATTGTCGTGCGAATTGGCATGCCGGACAGCGACTCGCGGGTGACCAGCAGCACCTGGTCCTCGCCCGCGCTGGTTTCCAGCCAGACCACCTCCAGCCGGGGAAACGCGGCTTCGAAGTTGCCGCGTTCGTTGCCGATCTCGAGCACCAGCACGGCCTGCGCGCTCATGTGGGCGGGCGCATCGCGCAGCAGCAAGCGGATGAAATCCATGCCGTCGGCCCCGCCGGCCAGGGCGACCGGTGGCTCGGCCCGATATTCGGCTGGCAGCTCAGCCATGCTTTGCGTGTTGACGTAGGGCGGGTTGCACAGAATCAGGTCGTACGGCCCCGGCACCGACCGCAGCCCGTCGGACAGCAGCAGGCGGACGCGGTCCTGCAGGCCGTGTTTGCCGACGTTGATGCGGGCGACCGCCAGCGCGTCAGCGGAAATGTCGGCGGCGTCCACCGCGACCTCGGGATAAGCCATGGCCGCGAGGATGGCCAGACTGCCGTTCCCGGTACACAGGTCCAGCACCCGTCTTGTGTACTCGCCCAGCCAGGGATCGATGCCGCCGTCCACCAGAAGCTCGGCGATGAAGCTGCGCGGCACGATGCTGCGCTCGTCGACATAGAAGGGCACGCCTTGCAGCCAAGCCTCGCGCGTCAGGTAGGCGGCCGGCTTGCGCGATCGGATGCGCTCGCCGATCAGCTCGCGCACCGTGTCCTGCTGTTCCGGCGAAACGGCGATGCCCGCGACGCCGTCCAGATCGTCGAGGGGAAACCCAAGCTGCCAAAGCACCAGCCACGCCGCTTCGTCGAATGCGTTGGC
>DATNCB010000802.1:0-1596 GCA_035571715.1 Ramlibacter sp. | reverse complement strand
TGGCGCTGAAGGCCTCGACGAACCGGTCGGCGGTCGGGTAGGACGTATAGCGCGGCCCCGGTATGTCGAAGCGCCGCAGCAGATCGGGCGATAGTGGGGTCATCGTGTGAATTTGAGTGGTGAACACAATGTGCAGCCCCGCAGCCCCGGCGCGATTGACCTGGATCAACTCGGACCCCCCGCGCCCACCGACAATTTGACCCAGATCAGAAGTGCCATGCGATGAAGGAAACCCCTGTGCCCACCCCGACCGTCAACCTGATACCGTCCGGCTCGACGGAGCCTTTGGACGCGCACAGCATGAAGGTCGCCTGCTCCAACTGCAATCTGCGCGAGCTGTGCATGCCGGTGGGTCTGAGCCCCGAGGAACTCATCCGTATTGACGAGGTCGTGGCCATCCGCCGCAAGATCAAACGCGGTGCCATCCTGTTTCGCAATGGCGAAGCGTTCCAGTCGCTGTTCGCCATCCGCACCGGCTTCTTCAAGACCTGCGTGACAGCCGAAGACGGTCGCGACCAGGTGACGGGCTTCCAGATGGCCGGCGAGATCATCGGCCTGGACGGCATCGTCAACGACCACCATACCTGCGACGCAGTGGCACTGGAAGATGCCGAGGTCTGCGTCATGCCGTTCGACCGCATCGGCGAGCTTTCGCGCGAAGTCAACGCGCTGCAGCACCACGTGCACCGCATCATGAGCCGCGAAATCGTTCGCGAGCATGGCGTGATGCTGCTGCTGGGCAGCATGCGAGCCGAGGAGCGGCTGGCCGCGTTCCTGCTGAACCTGGTGCAGCGCCTGCATGCGCGCGGTTTCTCGCGGCACGAACTGGTGCTGCGCATGACGCGCGAGGAGATCGGCAGCTACCTGGGCCTGAAGCTCGAAACGGTAAGCCGCACCTTCTCGAAATTCGTCGAGGACGGCATCGTCGAGGTCAGGCAGCGCCACGTCCGCATTCTCGAGCCGGACTCGCTTCGCACGATCGTCAACCGGCAGTCGCTGAACTAGGGCCACACCGCGCGGCAAGGCCGGCCGGGCAGGCCGCGCCTTTGCAGAGATGTTTCTGCGCACCACGAGCTTTCTGTCATTGCGGACCCGCGGGTTCGAAACAAGGCCTTTTGGCTTTCTCGATGGTTCCTCCAACGCTGCAGGCTGGCGTGGCGGGTGGCCGTGCCGGGGCGCTGGAGATTATTCGCGCATGCTGCAGAGGCTGCCGCGCCAACAACGGCGGTCGCGCCAGCCCGCATGCCCGCTACCGAACATCTGCGCGAGTGAACCAGCGACCCGGCACGGACGCCCGGCGCGCCACAAACCCGCAGGCGTGGCGCAAGCGCACCTCGCGGCCTGGCGTCCGCGCCCGCATCGGCCCTTGTCCCAGATCAAGGACGCCGGCGAAACCGCCTTCCAGAATGCTTTGTACGCAAGAAGGTTTTCCCCTATGGAAACATACGATCGCAAGCTTTCGAGCCGTTTCGCCCAATTGCTGGCCCAGCGCGAGGCAGAGCTGCGCGCGATCCTGCGCGCGACCGGCGACGTTGAGGAGCACACCTCGGACGTGAGCAATGGCGAGGTGGTCGACTTCAAGGACATGGCGATCGA
>DATNCB010000801.1:0-5458 GCA_035571715.1 Ramlibacter sp. | reverse complement strand
CGACGCACGGGCCTTCGCGCCGCTGCCCGGCACGCCCGTGATCGTGTCGTGCTCCAGCCGCGGTGCCTTGATGTCCAGGCCGATCCAGTCGAGCGAGGGAAGCAACGTGGCCAGACGCTCGGGGTACATGCCGGCGCTATGCAAGCCGACCTCGAACCCGAGTTCCCGCACCTCGCGCACCGCGTCGCTCAGGCCGGCCTGCAAGGTCGGCTCGCCGCCCGAGAACACCACACCGTCGAGCAGCCCGCGGCGCCGCTCGAGGAACGCGCGGACGTGATCCCACGACATCGCGCCCGGCGCATCGGCGGCGATCAGGTCGGGGTTCTGGCAATAGCCGCAGCGCCAGGGGCAGCCCTGCAGAAACACGACGGCGGCGAGCCGCCCGGGAAAGTCGATCGTGGTCAGCGGCGTCAGGCCGCCGACCCGCAGCGCGAGCGTCATCCGCCTTGCAGCGATGGCGCCTCGGTGAAGAACTGGCGCTCGTTGTGTTCGCCCTGTTTGCCGACGTTGAAGCTGGACACCGGCCGGTGATAGCCCATCACGCGGGTCCAGACTTCGCACGGCTGGCGCTCGTCGTCATTCAGTGTCGGCTCGACGGCGGTGGTTTCTGACACGGAACACATAGTCATGGCGCGATCTCCTCGGCAAGCAGGTTGGCAACGGATTGTTGGGCAGCGATGGCGTGACGCTTGCGCTCGAGTGCCGCCTCATCGCACTTCGGGCAGAACTTGTGTTCGCCGGCCAGGTAGCCGTGCGTCGGGCAGATCGAGAACGTCGGCGTGACCGTGATGTAGGGCAGGCGGAAGCGTGTCAAAGCCCGCCGCACCAGTTCGCGGCAGGCCGCGCCGCTGGACAGGCGCTCGCCCATGTACAGGTGCAGCACGGTGCCGCCGGTGTATTTCGATTGCAGCGACTCTTGCCTCTCAAGTGCCTCGAAAGGGTCGTCCGTGAAGCCGACCGGCAACTGCGACGAGTTGGTATAGAAGGGCTGCTCCGCGGTGCCGGCCTGCAGGATCTGCGGCCAGCGTTTCTTGTCTTCGCGCGCGAAGCGGTAGGTCGTACCCTCGGCCGGCGTTGCCTCCAGGTTGTAGAGGTGACCGGTTTCCTCCTGGAAAGCGACGATCCGCTCGCGCACATGGTCGAGCAGGCGCAGCACCAGGGCGTGGCCGCGCTCGGTCGTGATGTCGTAGGCATCCGCGCTGAAATTGCGCACCATCTCGTTCAAGCCGTTGACGCCCAGGGTCGAGAAGTGGTTGCGCAGCGTGCCCAGGTAGCGCTTGGTATAGGGGAACAGGCCCTGGTCCATCAGGCGCTGGATCAATTTGCGCTTGACCTCCAGGCTCTGCTTGCCCAGTTCCAGCAGCCCATCGAGCGCGCGCAGCAGCCCCTCCTCATCGCCTTGGTGCAAGTGCCCCAGCCGCGCGCAGTTGACGGTGACCACGCCGATGCTGCCGGTCTGCTCGGCGCTGCCGAACAGGCCGTTGCCGCGCTTGAGCAATTCACGCAGGTCGAGCTGCAGCCGGCAGCACATCGAGCGCACCATGTTCGGCTCGAGCTCCGAGTTCACGAAGTTCTGGAAATACGGCAGTCCGTACTTGGCCGTCATCTCGAACAGCAGCTGCGCGTTTTCCGACTCCCAGGGAAAGTCGCGCGTGATGTTGTAGGTCGGGATCGGGAAAGTGAACACGCGGCCCTTGGCGTCGCCGGTGGTCATGACTTCGATGTAGGCGCGATTGATCATGTCCATCTCCACCTGCAGATCGCCATACATGAACGGCATCTCTTGCCCGCCGATCACGGGCACCTGTTCACGCAGGTCGTCCGGGCAGGTCCAGTCGAAGGTCAGGTTCGTGAACGGCGTCTGCGTGCCCCAGCGCGACGGCACGTTCAGGTTGTAGACCAGCTCCTGGATGCACTGTCGCACATCACGGTAAGCCATGTTGTCCTTGCGCACGAACGCGGCCATGTAGGTGTCGAACGACGAGAACGCCTGCGCGCCGGCCCATTCGTTCTGCAAGGTGCCCAGGAAGTTGACGATCTGCCCCACCGCCGACGACATGTGCTTGGGCGGCCCGGCCTCCACCTTGCCCGGCACGCCGTTCAGGCCTTCGTGCAACAGCGTGCGCAGCGACCAGCCGGCGCAGTAGCCGCTCAGCATGTCCAGATCGTGCACGTGGATGTCGCCGTTGCGGTGCGCCTGGCCGATCTCCGGCGAGTACACATGCGAGAGCCAGTAGTTGGCCGTGACCTTGCCGGCGACATTCAGGATCAGCCCGCCGAGCGAGTAGCCCTGGTTGGCGTTGGCGTTGACGCGCCAGTCGGCGCGCGTGAGGTATTCGTTGATCGACGCTTCCACGTCCACCAGCGTCTTGCTGTCCTGGCGCAAGCGGGCGTGCTGCTCGCGATAGACGATGTAGGCGCGCGCGGTCTTGAGGTGATTGGCCGCGATCAGCGTCTGCTCGACCACGTCCTGGATCTGTTCGATCGCCGGCGCCTGGCCGCCGAAGCGATACGCCAGGACCTTCAGCGCCATCGCCGTGAGCAGTGCCGCCTCGTCGCCGCCGAACTCGCCGGTGGCGCCGCCGGCTTTTTGCAATGCGGCCTCGATCTTGCTCGAGTCGAAGGGCACGCGCTGGCCGTCGCGCTTGAGAACCTGGGCCGGCAGCGCCGCCGCCGAGAATGGATGGGACATGTGGGTTTCTCCTCCTAGGACGCTATATGTAGCGTCATAGTAGGCGTCTGCCACTAAATGTAGTGTTTGATCTAGCTCAAGGATTTTTCCGGGACGACTCATGGTTTGCCCGGTCGAGGCGATCGTGCAGGCAGAGCAAAATCGCCCCGCGTCGCGTTTTGACGCCCGTCAAAGCCGCGAGGCTGAACGTCGTCCATAGATTACTGGTGAATCGCCGCTGTCGGCGATCCTGGAGATGAATCATGGACGACGAAATGAGACGCACGATCCTGAAACTGCTAGATGAGCACCGGATCATGACGGTTGCGACGCTGCGGCCGGACGGCTGGCCGCAGGCAACGACCGTGGGCTACGTGAACGAAGGACTGACTCTCTGGTTTCTCTGCGGACTGGAGAGCCAGAAGGCCAAGAACCTGGCGCGCGATGACCGGGTCTCGCTTACCATCGATCACGACACGCCGGATGTGATGACGATCACCGGCCTGTCGATGGCGGCGCACGCAACTGCGGTGACCGATCGGGCCGAGGCGGAAAAGGTCCTGCGGATGCTGCCGCTGAAGTACCCGGACGCACCGCCGCTGCCGATGCCAATGCCCAGCCCCGACGAGGTCAGGCTGTTCCGCGTCAAGCCCATGGTGATTTCAGTGCTCGACTACACCAAGGGTTTCGCGCACACGGACCTCGTCACCTGCTGATCACCGCCCGAACAGCCCCTTCAAGATCGCGCCGGGGTTGATCGGCAGCATCGGCGATTCGCCGGTCTGTTGTTCCTGTGCCGGCTCGGACGGAGAGACCGCCGGAGCCTGTTCGGCGCCTCTCTGCTCGGCGCCCCGCCTTCTGGCCGACGCGCGGCCGGCGCTGCTTTCCTGCTCCTGGCCCAGCATCGCCATGGTGTGCGCTTTCACGCGGACACGCACGGCCCACTCGGGTTCCCAGGTCGCCTTGGGATCGGTCGGCCGCGGCGGGTGGGCAAAGTTGCTCTCGCCGCCGTACGCGATCATGCGCAGCATCGCCGTCGCTTCGTCCCTGGCTCCCGGCGCCGGCGCAAAAATTCCCTTCGGCACCGCGCAGCGATTGACATCGGACCCGAGCAGCACCCGGTCCTTCGTCCATTGGGCAATGGTCCCGTTCGGCAGGTAGTCGAACAGGCCCATACCGGTGTCCGGCGTTTCGGCGCTCGACCACATGACCATGTCATTGCCGCTGGACGACATCGCGTGCAAGTAATAGGCACGGGCATAGGGCACCGGCGTCCAGCTCAGGGCGATGCTGTCCTGCACCTTGCCCGTGGAATTGAGCTGAATGGCGGGCATGAGGTTTTGCGCCTCCGACAGCGTGAATTTCATCGACGCAGGCACGCCCGGGCCCTTGACCTGGTGTTCCCCCACCAGGGAACTGTCACGCGGAATCGCGACGCTGTTGCGTTCGTTCGGGAACAGGACATGCTTGGCCCCAACCTTCGCACCGCGATCGGGTGCATGCCGCCCCGCGAAGGCGGCGCCGAAATCAGCCATGCCAGCGCGGCTCAGGTCGATGACCCGCGGTTGTCCCGGGCGAACCGTTTCACCGCAGCCCCAGTAGATCAGGATGCGTCCCTTCGGCCGCTCGATGTCCTGCGGCACATCCCCTGGCTCGCGCTCGCTGGTGCCAGCCGACTGTGGTTTGGGTGGCAAGAGCGGCAAACTTTCGCCCATGCGCATCCCGGGAGGGATGGCTTGAGCAGCCTCGACGCCCGGGTTGAGGCTGTTGTAGAAGGCGATGTCCAGGATCCGGGGCGGCATGATGCTCATGCCGCGAGCCATGCCGTACGAGGACGCGCCGCCCGGGCCGCCTCTTCCTCCTCCCATCATGCCGGGCATCATGCCGCCCATGCCGGCGGGCATCTCGATTTCGGGCATGCCCGCCATGCTGCCGGTGGACACATCGAGCCAGAGCTGCGCCTTGGGCGGCTTGATGTTCTGCGAATGGGCACCCACGCCACTGAAACCAACCCCCAAGGCGAACAGCGCAAATGCGGAAGTGCGGACGACGGAACGCGTTTGATGCATGACGATTCCAGGAAGTGGAGGATTCGATCGTAATCCCAACTCGACCAGGGACAACTGTACTCGGGGGGCGGGCCTGCTTGACGAGAACGCGAAAACGGCATAATATGACGCCCATCATATTTTGTGCTAGAGTGCTTGCATGGACACCCATCCCAGCCGCAAAGAACTGAGCCACGAACGGATCGTGGACACCGCCGCGCGGGCCATCCGGCGTGCCGGTTTCAACGGCGTCGGTGTGGCCGACATCATGAAGGAAGCGGGACTGACGCACGGCGGCTTCTATGCGCACTTCGCCTCGCGCAACGCCCTGCTCGCCGAAGCGCTCGAACGCGCCGGGCGGGATAGCGCCGCCAGCATCGACAAGAATGCGGCCAGCCGCCAGGCGCGCGGAGTGAGCGCTTTCCGCGCGCTGGTCGACGGCTACCTGTCCGAACGCCACTTGGCGTCGGCCGAAAGCGGCTGCCCGGTTGCCGCGCTCGCCTCCGAAATGCCGCGCCAGGCGCCCGAAGTGCGCGAGGCTGCCGCACAGCGGGTGCGCAATCTGGTCGCCAGGGTCCAGGCGACCTTGGCCGCCGATGCGGCGCGCGACAGCGCTGCCTTGATCGCGAGCCAGCTCGTCGGCACCCTGCAGCTGGCGCGAGCCTTCGGCAATAACGCCGAAGGCAAGGCACTGCTGGCGGCCACGCGCCGCAGCCTGCTCGCGCAATACGACGCCGCC
>DATNCB010000800.1:0-2096 GCA_035571715.1 Ramlibacter sp. | reverse complement strand
CGGCCCAGCAGATCCTGGATGGCCGGAATCAACGCGGTCGAGGCGTGCGATCCGCCCACGCCATCGTGCTGTATCGGCTCGTGCGAGCCCCCGCTGCGTTGCACGGCGACGGACATGGCTTCGGTGCTGGTATCGAAGGCGAGCAGATTCAAAGGGTTGCTTCCGGTGGAGCCCGCCATTATCGATAATCACCCATGCCGCTGTTCCGCCAACTTGCCTGCTGGCTGCTTGCGCTTTCCGTGCTGCCTTTGTGCGCGCAAGCACTGCCTCCCGAAGTGGACGCAGCGCTGCTGCGCGCCAAGTTGCCGCGGGATGCCCTCGCGCTGCTGGTGGTGGACGCCGAAGGCAAAGCACCCGCGCGCCTGAGCCACCGCGCCGGCGTTCCGCTCAATCCGGCGTCGATCGCGAAGCTGGCCACCACCTTCGCCGCACTCGACCTGCTCGGCCCCGCTTTCACCTGGTCGACGCCGGTGTACCTCGACGGCAGCGTGCGCGAAGGAACGCTGCACGGAAACCTCTACATCAAGGGGCAGGGCGACCCGAAACTGGTGGCGGAGCGGCTCTGGCTGTTGCTGCGCCGCGTGCAGGGCTTGGGCATTCGCTCGATCGCGGGCGATATCGTACTGGACCACAGCGCGTTCGAAACCGTGGCGCAAGACCCCGCCGCCTTCGACGGCGAGCCGCTGCGGCCGTACAACGCCGCGCCGGATGCTCTGCTGGTCAATTTCAAGTCGCTGGTGATGACTTTCACGCCACTGGTGCAAGCGCAAGTCCATGTTGAACCGCCCCTGGCTGGTTTGGCAGCGCCGGCCAATGTGCCCTTGCTCGCCGGCGGATGCGGCGACTGGCGCGGCGCCCTGAAGGCGGACTTCAGCGACGCCTCGCGGATCCGGTTCGCCGGCGGCTACCCGGCCGCGTGCGGCGAGCGGGTCTGGTCGCTCGCCTACGCCGACCCGGGCAGCTATGCCGAGCGCGCCGTCGCGGGTCTGTGGCAGCAAATCGGTGGCAGCCTTGCCGGCCAGGTGCGCGCCGGCGCCGTGCCGGCCGGGTTGGCGCCGGCCTTCGAGCTGGAGTCGCCGCCCCTGGCCGAAGTCATTCGCGACATCAACAAATTCAGCAACAACGTGATGGCGCAACAGCTGTTCCTCACGTTCAGCCTTCAGCAACAGGGGCTCGGAACGCTGGAAGGCTCGCGCGCGGCGATACGCCAGTGGTGGCGCGAGCGCTTCGGTGAGGCCGACGCACCGAAGTTCGGCAACGGCTCGGGCCTGTCGCGCGACGAGCGCATCACGGCCCAGCAGCTGGGGCGGCTGCTGCAGGCGGCTTGGGCCTCGCCCTTCATGCCCGAGCTGATTTCATCGCTCCCGGTCACCGGCATCGACGGCACCATGCGGCGCGCGCGTGGCAAAGCGGTAGGGCTGGCACACCTGAAAACGGGCAGCTTGCGCGACGTAGCCGGTGTGGCCGGGTATGTGCACGCCGCCAGCGGAAAACGCTATGTAGTGGTCGCGATCGCGAACCATCCCCAGGCCGCTGCGGCGCGTCCGGCCATCGAGGCCCTGATCGACTGGGCCGCGCGTGATCTTTGAACCCACAGGGCTCATGCCCTCACGCGAATTCATCGAGCTGCGCTACCGTTAGCGCCCGTCACCTGCGCGACGCAGCGCGGGAAAACCCCCTGAACTCCCGTCTTGCCGAGGGCCACGATCGTGTTCCCCAAGAATGGCCTCGTTCCCTTGACGAAAAGGAGACTTCCAATGAAGAAACTACACGCGCTCACCGCAGTGGCTGTTGCCGTCCTGCTCGTAGCTTGCGGTGGCGGTGACGGCGACGGCGTCAGCCGTGGTGCCCTGCTGGAAACACCGCAGACAGTGACGACATTGACGGCGGCGCAGATCAACGCCACAGCCACCGGCGCCGGCTTGCAGGCGCTCAGCGGCCCGGCGCTATGCGACGTGAGAATGATGTCGCTCAACTACTCGACCGTGGGCGTGAACGCAGAGTCAACCAACGCGTCCGGTGTGATGCTGGTGCCGGCCGGCGCCTGCGCCAGCGACAGCTTTCCCCTGGTGGCCTATGCCAAGGGCACGGACGTC
>DATNCB010000799.1:0-3343 GCA_035571715.1 Ramlibacter sp. | reverse complement strand
CCGGCTTCCTGCTCGACATGGTCGAGGCGGGCGGCTTGCTGGCCCAACTTCAACAACGATTCAAGAGGAGTTCAACGTGAGCGCGAAACCCTACGACCTGCTGATCAAGAACGTGCGCGTCGTGCGGCCGCACGGCAATGCCGTGCACGAGGCCGACATTGCCATCGCCGGCGGCAAATTCGCCAAGGTCGCGCCCGGCATCGATGTGGCGTTGGCGAAAACCGCCCACGATGGACGCGGCCGGCTCGCCTTTCCCGGCGTGGTCGATTCCCACATGCACGCCGGGATCTATTCGCCGCTGGAGGAGGACGCCGTGAGCGAAAGCAAGGCGGCGGCGATGGGCGGCGTGACCTCCAGCCTCAACTACTTTCGCACCGGCCAGTACTACCTGAACAAGGGCGGCCCCTACAAGAAGTTCTTTCCCGAAGTGCTGAAGATCAGCAAGGGCCGTTTCCACGTCGATTACGGCTATCACCTGGCGCCGATGGACCGCACGCACATCGGTGAGATCCCGATGCTGATCGACAAGCACGGCGTGTCCAGCTTCAAGATCTTCATGTTCTACGGTTCGCACGGGCTGCACGGCGCGAGCGACACGCAGCGGCAGTTCCTGATGATCGGCGAAGACGAGCGCTACGACTACGCCCATTTCGAATTCATCATGCGCGGCGTGCAGGCGGCCCGCGAGCAATTCCCCGAACGCGCCTCGCAGATATCGCTGTCGCTGCATTGCGAGACGGCGGAGATCATGACGGCTTACACGAAGATCGTGGAGAAGGACAAGTCGCTCAAGGGCCTGGCCGCGTACAGCGCCGCGCGGCCGACGCACTCCGAGGGACTGGCGGTGTTCATTGCCAGCTACCTGGCCAACGAAACGGCGCTGCCCAACATCAATCTGCTGCACCTGAGTTCACGCAAGGCCGTGCAGGCGGCGCTGATGATGGCCGACGCATTCCCGCACATCGACTTCAAGCGCGAAGTGACGATCGGCCACCTGATGCTCGATATCTCGTCGGCGGCCGCGGAGCTGGCCAAGGTCAATCCGCCGATCCGCCCGCGCGAGGACGTCGAGTTCCTGTGGCAGGCGCTGCTGGCCGGTGAACTCGATTGGGTGGTGAGCGATCACGCGTGCTGCCGCCAGGAGATGAAGATCCCCAAGCGCTACTTCGGCAACATCTGGATGGCCAAGAGCGGCTTCGGCGGCACCGAGTATCTGTTGCCGTCGCTGGTGAGCGAAGGCTCGCGGCGCGGCATGAGCTACAACCACATGGCGCAAGTGACGAGCTGGAATCCGGCGCGCCGGTATGGCCTTAACCGCAAGGGCGACATTGCCGAAGGATTCGATGCCGACATCGCTTTGGTCGATCCGGCCCGGACCTGGACGATCTCGGCGAAGAACTCGCCTTCAACCCAGGGCTACACGCCGTTCGAGGGCCTGGAGCTGTCGGCCCGGGTGGAAGAGACCTTCCTGCGCGGCAAGCTGATCTGCCAGGACGGCAACGTGATCGGCAAGCCGCAGGGCGAATATCTGTTCCGGCCGACCGCTTGATGGCGACGAGCGTGACCGCACTACCTGTCGTGCGCAACGAGCGGCCGCCCGGCGATGCGCCGCATGTTCCGGTCGCCATCGTCGGCGCCGGCGCCTGCGGCCTCACTGCCGCGCTCATGCTGGCCGATCAGGGCGTCGAGTCCGTGGTGGTGGAACGCGACGCGGCGCCGTCCGGTTCGACGGCGCTGTCCTCCGGTTTCATTCCGGCGGCGGGGACGCGCGTGCAAAAGGCCCTCGGCATCGACGACAGCCCCGCGCAGTTCGCGCGCGACATCCAGGCCAAGGCCCATGACACCGCCGCGCCGCATCTGGTGCACGCGTATGCGCAGGCGATCGGCCCGGCGCTCGATGCGCTGGAGGCGCGGCATGGTTTGCAATTCGAGCTGCTGGAAGGCTTCCTCTATCCGGGCCACAGCGCATTGCGCATGCACGCGGTGCCCGAGCGCACCGGTGCGGCGTTGATGAGCCGGCTGCAGCGCGCCGTCGACGCGGCGGGCATTGCGGTGATCACCGAAGCGCTGGTGCGCGAACTCTGGGTCGAAAGGGCTCGCGCGGCCGGGCTGGGCTACCTGCGCCCCGACGGCCGCATCGAGCGGCTGTGCTGCGACGCCGTGTTGCTGGCCTGCAACGGCTTCGGCGGCAACCGCGAACTCGTGCGTGAGTTGCTGCCCGAGATGGCCGACGCGCAATTCGCCGGTCACGTGGGCAACGACGGCAGCGCGATTGCCTGGGGCAGGGCGCTCGACGCGCGCCTGGCCGATCTCGGCGGCTATCAGGGGCACGGCTCGTGGGCGGTGCCGCAGGGCGTGCTGGTGTCCTGGGCATTGATGATGGAGGGCGCGATCCAGGTCAATCGCGAAGGCAGGCGCTTTCACGATGAGACCCAGGGCTACTCGGAGGCCGCCGTGAAGGTGCTTGCGCAGCCGGGCGGCATCGCCTGGGATGTGTTCGATGACGCGCTGCAGGCGTTCGCGCAGCAGTTCCCCGATTTCCGTGAAGCGCAGGCCGCGGGCGCAGTGCGCTCCGCCGCGGACGTCGACGCGTTGGCGGCCATGATCGGCTGTGACGCCGCGACTTTGCGCGCCACGCTCGGCAGCGTGCGCGAAGACGCCACCTCGCCCGAGGGCCGCTGTTTCAAACGGGCGCTGGCGCCGCCGTACCACGCCGTGAAGGTCACCGGTGCGCTGTTCCATACCCAGGGCGGCCTGGATATCGACGCGCAGTGCCGGGTGCTACGTTGCGACGGCACCGCCTGGGCAAACTTATTGGCGGCGGGGGGCGCCGCGCGCGGGGTGTCGGGCAATGCCGTGTGGGGCTACCTGTCGGGCAATGGCCTGCTCAGCGCGGTTGCCGGTGGCGCCATCGCAGCGCAAACGATCTCACAACTGCCGGAGGCAACATGACTCTGAAGCAACGCCTGCAGTCGCCTCACGCGCTGCTGGCCCCAGGCATTTACGACGCGCTCAGCGCTCTGGTGGCGGAGCAAGCGGGCTTCGAGGCGCTCTACCTGTCCGGCGCATCGATCGCCTATACACGGCTTGGTCGTTCTGATGTCGGGCTGACCACCGCCAGCGAGGTGGCACAGACGCTCTCACTGGTGACCGATCGCGTGACCTGTCCTGTCATCGTCGACGCCGACACCGGTTTCGGCAATGCCCTGAACACCCAGCGAACGGTACGTGAGTTCGAGCGCGCCGGCGCCGCAATGATCCAGATCGAGGACCAGACCTTTCCCAAGCGCTGCGGACACCTTGACGGCAAGTCCGTGATCCCAATTTCGGAAATGCAAGGCAA
>DATNCB010000798.1:0-3495 GCA_035571715.1 Ramlibacter sp. | reverse complement strand
TAGCAGGTCGAAAGTGTCGTCGAGCGATTCAAGGGGGGTCGTCGACAGGCGCAGCAGCGCCGCCGCCTCGCCGCCGCGTATCTGCGGGCCGCTGGTTCGCACCATCAGGCCGTATAGTCCTGCCTGCGCGGCGGCGTCCAGCAACAGCGTGCCGGCTGTCATGACGCCGCTGCCGCCGCTGCCGGCGATGGCGATCTGCAGGCTTTTGCAAACAGAGGGTTTAGGGTGGGTCCCGGCGGGGCCGGGTTTCAGTTGGGAATCAAGGGAAGCTTCCAAGCGTGTGTCTCCTGCGCGTGTATGGTGTGCAGTAAACGGTCTGTCGGGCCTCCGGACCTTGATTTGGATCAATGATCCCGCGGAGAAGGGTCACGACAATCGGTCAAATGCGTAAAGTGGTACCGCATTACCACATTAGCCCTTTTCCTCCATTGAAAGCCCCTTCCTGATGAGCATCGAAGCACACCGTTGGCTGATGACAGCACCGCAAGCACCCATGGTGCGCGCGAACTTCCAGGCCGCGCCGCAGGCCGGCGAGGTGACCGTCGCGATCGCAGGCTGCGGAGTGTGCCACACCGATCTCGGTTACCTCTACGACGGGGTGCGCACCAACCAGCCGTTGCCGCTGGCGCTCGGCCATGAAATCAGCGGCCGCGTCGTCGCTGCCGGCGAGGGCGCTGGAGGCTGGCTCGGCAAATCCGTGATCGTTCCGGCCGTGCTGCCCTGCGGCGAATGCGACCTGTGCAAGCGCGGCCTGACTACCATCTGCCGCGCGCAGAAAATGCCCGGCAACGACATCCAGGGCGGGTTCGCTTCGCACATTGTGGTACCCGGACGCGGATTATGCGAGGTCGATCCCGCGCGCCTGCAAAAGGCGGGCCTGGAACTGGCCCAGGTTTCGATCGTCGCCGATGCGCTCACGACGCCCTACCAGGCGGTGCGGCGGGCCGGCGTGACGCCGGGCAGCCTGGCCATCGTGATCGGCGCCGGCGGGGTCGGCGGCTATTGCGTGCAGGTCGCCCGTGCTTTCGGCGCCACCGTCGTGGCCATCGACGTCGACGACAACAAGCTCGCGGCCATTGCGCAGCACGGCGCATCGCTCACCCTGAACGCCCGCGGGCTCGACACCAAGGCCATCAAGTCGGCCATCAACGCCTTTGCCAAACAGCAGGGACTGCGCTCGACTGAATGGTTCATCTTCGAATGCTCGGGCAGCGCCGCCGGCCAGCTCACGGCGTACGGCCTGCTGGTGCACGGCGCCACGCTGTCGGTGGTGGGCTTCACCATGGACAAGGTCGAGGTGCGACTGTCCAACCTGATGGCTTTCGACGCCCGCGCGATCGGCAACTGGGGCTGCCCGCCCGAGCAGTACCCGGCCGCGCTGGACCTGGTGCTGGACGGCAAAGTGCAGATTGCGCCGTTCGTAACCAAACGTCCGCTGGACGAGATCAACGAAATATTCCCGGCGGTACACCGCCACGAAATCCGCCAGCGCGTCGTGCTCGTGCCCTGACCGGCACCCGCGCCCCGCTTCCCCCCTTTCAGACCAAGGAGAAAACATGAACGCCCCAGAAACCTTTCCTGCGATGCTCGAGTTCAAGAACCACGACATCACCGCCGACATCGAGCGGCCCGGCGTGCGCTACGAGAAACGCCCGGCGCATCGCCCCGACGGCAGCGTGGCGGAGGGCCTGTACAACGCCTGGATCATCCTGGACAACCAGCCCCAGTTCAACTCCTACACCACCGACATGGTCAAGGGCGTGATCCTCGCCCTGCGCGCCGCGTCGAACGCGCGCGACGTCAACTGCATCGTGCTCACCGGCGCCGGCGAGAAGGCCTTCTGCACCGGCGGCAACACCAAGGAATACGCCGAGTACTACGCCGGCCAGCCGCAGGAATACAGGCAATACCTGCGCCTGTTCAACGACATGGTGACGGCGCTGCTTCTCGCCGACAAGCCGGTGATCTGCCGGGTCAACGGCATGCGCATCGGCGGCGGCCAGGAGATCGGCATGGCCTGCGACTTCTCAGTGGCGTCGGACCTGGCGCGTTTCGGCCAGGCCGGCCCCAAACACGGCTCCGCCCCGATCGGCGGCGCCACCGACTTCCTGCCGCTGATGGTGGGCGCCGAGCGCGCGATGGCCGCCTGCGTGCTGTGCGAGCCGTTCTCGGCGCATCAGGCGTACCAGATGGGCATGCTGACCGACATCGCCCCGGCGCTCAAGGTGGACGGCAAGTTTGTCGCCAACCCGATGGTCGAGACCCAGCGCATGTATGACGAGTTCGGCCGCCTCGCCTACGGCCTGCCGAAAACCGGCGACGCAGCCAAGGAAGGCAAGGCATTGATGGCCCGCGGCAAGGTCGACCTGTCGATGCTGGACGCGAAGGTCGAGGAGCTGTGCGCCAAGATGCTGCTCACGTTTCCCGAGTGCACGCTCAAGACCGTGGAAGAACTGCGCAAGCCCAAGCTGGCAGCCTGGGACAAGAACAAGGAAAGCTCGCGTGCCTGGCTGGCGCTGAACATGATGACCGAGGCTCGCGCCGGCTTCACCGCTTTCAACGATGGCCCGAAGGACGACCGCGAAGCCGACTTCGTGCTGCTGCGCCAGAAGCTCGCCGCCGGCCAGAGCTGGCTGGACTCGATGCACGACCAGATCCAGCCGAAGAAGAAGTAGGCAGCGCAGCATGAGCACCGTTTCGCCCGTAGAAACCCGCGTTGAGCGCGACGGCGCCCTGCTGCGCCTGCGCCTGGCACGCCCCAAGGCCAACCTGGTCGACGCGGCCATGATCGCGGCGCTGCACGGCGCGCTGATCGAGTACCGCAAGGCCACCACCTTGCGTGGCGTGCTGCTCGATTCGGAAGGGCCACATTTCAGTTTCGGCGCCAGCGTCGAGGAGCACCTGCCCGCCCAGTGCGCCAAGATGCTCGGCTCATTGCACGCGCTGATCGTCGGGATGCTGGAGTTTCCGGCGCCGATCCTGGTCGCAGTGCGCGGCCAGTGCCTGGGGGGCGGCCTCGAAGTAGCGCTCGCCGGCGGCCCGATCTTCGCGGCGCCGACGGCGCAGTTCGGCCAGCCCGAGATGAAGCTGGGCGTGTTCGCGCCGGCCGCCTCGGTGCTGCTGCCGTACCGCGTCACGCAACCGGTGGCCGAGGACCTGCTCCTCACCGGCCGCTCGATCACCGCCACCGAAGCGGCCGCCAAGGGCCTGGTGCAGGTGCTGGCCGATGACCCCGAGGCCGCGGCGCTCGCCTGGTTCGAAGAGCACCTGCAAGGCAAGAGCGCGGCGTCGCTGGCCTGCGGCCTCACCGCCGCCCGCGCCCAGATGCTGCGCGACGTGCGCAGGCGGCTCGCGGAAGTGGAACAACTTTATCTCGAGCGCCTGATGCGCACCCATGATGCCAACGAAGGCCTCGCGGCTTTCCTGGCCAAACGCCAACCGGCCTGGACCCACAAGTGAATGCAGGAGACAACTAGATGCTAGCCACCCAATCTC
>DATNCB010000797.1:0-21398 GCA_035571715.1 Ramlibacter sp. | reverse complement strand
ATGGAAAACCTCGATGTGGTCGTGCTGCGCACCTTGCGCGATTGGCGGGTAGCGGGCAAGCGCGCGTTACTGGCAACGGTGGTGCGCACCTGGGGTTCGTCGCCGCGGCCGGTCGGCTCGATCATGGCGCTGCGCGAGGACGGCGCCGTAGTCGGTTCGGTCTCGGGCGGGTGCATCGAGGACGATCTGATCTATCGTTTCACCCGGACCCATGCGGGCAGCGAATCGGGACACGAGATTCCGTCGGGCCCGCCGGGTTTCGTGAAGTACGGCATCACTGCCGACGAGGCGCATCGCTTCGGTTTGCCTTGCGGCGGCACGCTGGAACTGCTGCTCGAATACGATCCCGACGCGGCCAGCCTGGACACCCTGGTGCGCTCGCTCGAGGCCGGCCAACTGATGCGCCGCACGGTCGATCTGCGCGACGGGACCGCCCGCCTTGGCGCGGCCGGCGCGCCGGAAGAGCTGCTGCTCACCGAAGCCGAACTCGTGAACACCTTTGGCCCCGAATACCGCATGCTGCTGATCGGCGCGGGCCAGTTGACCGAATACCTGGCCACGATGGCGCTGTTCAGCGGGTTTACCGTGACGGTGTGCGATCCACGTGAGGAATACCGGGGCGCGTGGAGCGTCGCGGGCGCCACCGTGGTGGCGGATATGCCGGACGACGTGGTGACGGCGTTCAAGCCCGACCGGCGCAGCTGCGTGGTGGCGCTCACCCACGACCCCAAGCTAGACGACCTGGCACTGCTGGAGGCGCTCAAGACCGAGGCTTTCTACGTGGGCGCGATCGGCAGCCGCCGCAACAACGAAGCGCGCCATCAACGCATGATCGAGCACTTCGAGCAGACCGAAGAAAGCCTGGCCCGGCTGCGCGGACCGATCGGCATCTACATTGGCAGCAAGACGCCACCGGAGATTGCCGTGAGCGTGATGGCCGAAATACTTGCCGTGAAGAACGGCGTAACGCTGCCGCGCGACCTGGACGTCGCCCAAGCCAAGAACGACAACGCCGTCAGGCCCAATGACCCGGGCGACCTGGTGTGCACGCCGGCGGAGGAGCGCGTGCCGTAGTGCTCCTCAGGTAGATTGCGAGCTGGCGAACTCAGCAGTGCGCGCAAGGCGCAATTTGCTTTGCTCGATCGTGCCCGTCTCATCTTGAGAATTTGTCGATACGAATCGTTGTCTTCAGGGTTTTCCCTAGGGGTCTGGGAGCTCATGCTTCCAACAATGCCTATGCATTCAAGTTCCTAAGCCAAGCGGCGCAGCCGCCAATTCCCAGGAGTGACGCACATGCAAAAAGTTTTGCATATCAACGCGGACAAGTGCACAGGCTGCCTCCAATGCGAGATGGCCTGCTCGTTCGAAAACTACGGAACCTTCGCGACGGCCAAGTCGCGCATCAAGGTGTTCGACTTCCATCACACTGGCAAGAAGGTGCCTTACACGTGCACCCAGTGCGACGAGGCGTGGTGCTTGCACGCCTGTCCGGTGGAGGCGATCACGATCGACCGGCTCACCGGCGCCAAGGTGGTGAACGACACCACCTGCGTGGGGTGCAAGGTCTGCACCATCGCCTGCCCGTTCGGCACGGTGAACTACGTGCAGGAAACCGGCAAGGTGCAGAAGTGCGACCTGTGCGGTGGCGAGCCGGCCTGCGCCGATGCCTGCCCGACCGGCGCCATCACCTACATCGACGCCAACTGGACCGGCCTGGACCGCATGAAGCAGTGGGCCGACAAGTTGGGCAATCAACCTACCGCTGCCTGAAGGAGAACATCATGTCTTGGGCTGGAAAAATCCTTCGCGTCAATCTCACCAAGGGCACGGTCACACCCGAGCCCCTCAATATGGCCTGGGCCGAGTCCTATATCGGCTCGCGCGGCCTGGCTTCCAAGTACCTGGTCGAAGAGATCGACCCCAAGGTCGATCCGCTGTCGCCCGCCAACAAGCTGATCTGGTCGACCGGCCCGCTCACGGGCACGATGGCATCGACCGGCGGACGCTATACGGTCGTCACCAAGGGACCGCTCACCGGCGCGATCGCCTGCTCCAATTCGGGCGGCTACTTCGGCGCCGAACTGAAGATGGCCGGCTGGGACATGGTCATCTTCGAGGGCAAGTCGCCCAAGCCGGTGTACCTGTACATCAACGACGACACCGCCGAACTGCGTGACGCTTCGGGCTTGTGGGGCAAGACCATCTGGCAGACCGAAGAGATGCTGAAGAAGTCACTGCAGGACCCGCTGGTGCGCGTGTCCAGCATCGGCCGCGCCGGCGAGAACCTGGTGCTCTATGCGTCCATCGTCAACGACCTGCATCGTGCCGCGGGGCGTTCTGGCGTGGGGGCTGTAGCCGGCAGCAAGAACCTCAAGGCGATCGCGGTGCGCGGCACCAAGGGCGTGGGCAACATCAAGAACCCGGCCGCCTTCATGAAGGCCGTGAAGGAAAAGAAACAGATCCTCAAAGACAACGCCGTCACCGGCCAGGGCCTGCCGGCCTTCGGCACCCAGGTGCTGATGAACGTGATCAACGAGATCGGCGCGCTGCCGACCCGCAACCACAAGGATGTGCAGTTCGAAGGCGCCAAGGACATTTCGGCCGAAGCCATGGCGGCGCCGCGCAAGACCGACGGCAAGAAGCACCTGGTGACCAACCAGGCCTGCTTCGGCTGCACCATTGCATGCGGGCGCATCAGCAAGATCGACGAGGGCCACTTCACGGTGCAGAACAAGCCGCAGTACTGGGGCGCCTCGGGCGGCCTGGAATACGAGGCGGCCTGGGCGCTCGGCGCCGCCAATGGCGTCAACGACCTGGAGGCGCTGCAGTACGCCAACCTGCTATGCAACGAGGACGGCATCGACCCGATCAGCTTCGGCGCCACCATCGGCGCCGTGATGGAGCTTTACCAGATGGGCGTGCTCACGAAGGAGCAGATCGGCATCGAAGCGCCGTTCGGCTCGGCCCAGGCGCTGGCGTTCCTGGCGGAGCAGACCGTCACGGGTCAGGGCTTCGGCAAGGAAATCGGCCAGGGCTCCAAGCGCCTCACGGCGAAGTACGGCCACCCCGAGCTGTCCATGAGCGTCAAGGGCCAGGAGTTCCCGGCCTACGACAGCCGCGGCATCCAGGGCATGGGCTTGGCGTATGCCACGAGCAACCGGGGCGCCTGCCATTTGCGCGGCTACACGGTGGCGTCGGAAGTGCTGGGCATCCCGGTCAAGACCGATCCGCTGGTCAGCGAAGGCAAGCCGGAACTGGTGAAGGCATTCCAGGACGCGACCGCCGCGTTCGACTCGTCGGGACTGTGCATCTTCACGACCTTCGCGTGGGGTCTCGCCGATCTCGCGCCGCAGATTTCAGCGGCTTGCGGCGACCAGTACACCACCGAGGAGCTGGGCAAGATCGGCGAGCGGATCTGGAACATGGAGCGCGACTTCAACAACCGCGCCGGTTTCACCGCGGCCGACGACAACCTGCCACCGCGGCTGTTGACCGAGCCGGCCCAGACCGGACCGGCCAAGGGCAAGGTCAACGAGCTGGCAAAGATGCTGCCGAAATACTATGAGGTGCGCGGCTGGAATCCGGACGGCACGATCAAACCCGAAACGCGTACGCGCTTGGGGCTGTAGGAGGCCGGCATGCATCACGTCATCCTCGGGGCCGGTCCGGCGGGCGTGATCGCGGCCGAGACCATTCGCAAGCACCGGCCGGGCGATGCGATCACGATCGTCGGCGACGAGAAGGAGCCGCCCTATTCGCGCATGGCGATTCCCTATCTGCTGATGGGGAACATCGCCGAACAGGGCACCTGGCTGCGCAAGGGCACCGGGCATTTCGAGGCGCTGCAGATCAAGCTGGTGCAGGCACGCGCCACGAACGTGGACACCGGCGCCCGAACGGTCGCACTGGATGACGGCCAGCAGCTGCGCTTCGATGCTTTGTTGATCGCCACCGGCTCGACGCCGGTGCGCCCGCCGATCCCCGGAATCGATCTTCCAGGCGTGCATCCATGCTGGACGCTGGACGATGCGCGCAAGATCATGGGGCTGGCGGTCCAGGGCGCGCGCGTGCTGCAGATGGGTGCCGGCTTCATTGGCTGCATCATCATGGAAGCGCTCGCCGCGCGCGGCGTCCACCTGTCGGTGGTCGAGATGGGCGACCGTATGGTGCCGCGCATGATGGGCCCGACGGCCGGCGGCATGATCAAGGACTGGTGCGAGAAGAAGGGCGTTGAGGTCTTCACCGGCACCCGGGTCGAGGCCATCGAAGCCGCTGCGCCGCTGTCGGTGCGGCTGTCCAACGGCACACGTCTTCCTGTAGATCTGGTAATCAGCGCCACCGGTGTCAAGCCCACGATCGGATTCCTGGAGCACTCCGGAGTCACCTGCCTGCTGGGCGTGCTGACCGACGAGCACATGCAAACCAGCGTGCCGGGCATCTACGCGGCGGGCGACTGCGCTGAGGCCTTCGACAAGATCAGCGGCAAGACCATCGTCAGCGCGATCCAGCCCAACGCGGCCGAGCAGGCCCGCGTGGCCGGGCTCAACATGGCGGGCCAGAAGGCGGTGCTGCCGGGCGTGACGCAGATCAACGTGCTGGACACGCTCGGCATGGTTTCGGCGAGTTTCGGCGATTGGCAAGGCGTGCCCGGCGGCGAACACGTCGAGCTGACCGACCGCGCTGCCGGCCGGCACCTGAGCCTGCAGTTCAAGGGCGACGTGATGGTGGGCTGCAACAGCGTCGGCTGGATGGACCACGTCGGTGTGTTGCGCGGGCTGGTCGAGGGCCAGGTGAAACTGGGGCCGTGGAAGGACCACCTGAAGCAGGATCCGACGCGGCTGATGGAAGCCTACCTCGCCAGTGCGCAGGGCGGCGGCCAATGGCAAGGTGCGGGGGACGCGCGTCGCCGCTGAAGTGATAGGCTGTCATCCCGGGCTCGACCCGGGATCCATCCCCGACTTTTCGCAGATGAAGATCACCTTCAAGCTGTTTGCCACGCTCACCGATTACCTGCCGGCCGAGGCTCGCCGCAGCAATGTCATGGCGCTCGAGGTGCCGGGCGACGCCAGCATCAGCCAGATCATCGAACCGTTCGGCCTGCCACCCAAGCTGGTGCACCTGGTGCTGGTGAACGGCACGTTCGTGCAACCCGCTGATCGCCTGAGCCGCACGCTCAAGGATGGCGACGTGCTCGCGATCTGGCCGCCGATCGCGGGTGGCTAGGGCGCGCGGTGCAGTCGGTCTACGCCGAGCGGTTCGAGCGCGAGATGGGCTGCACCGAGGCGCAATGGCTGATGTGGTTGCCTGCGGCGATTGGCGAGCGCGAATGGCGGCGTGACGGCGCAACTGCGACGGTGCGGATCGACAAGGGCCTGCTGACGCTGGAATGGCGCACTGGCGAACCACGCGTCATCGCGCAGGTGCGACTGCCGCGGATGCATGTGAGCTTTCGCTTCGAAGCACTGGACGCCGGACAGCGCCTCGCCTTCATGAAACGCTTCGATCTCTACATGCAGCGCGGCGGGGGCTAATTTCGCAAAATAGGCCCAGCAGTTCCGTTCCGGCCGGCCAGCGCTCGCAGTGATTCGTCGTGAGCGTGATCGCCGGGAATCGCTGCCAAATTGGACGCGGCGTCCTGTTGGTTAAAAGAGGCTTGGAAGCGTCCGACAAAAGCGCGCGTTGCGTCGTTCCGCGGATTGTCGATCACCTGGCTTGGCGGTCCGTATTCCGCCACCACACCATCGCGCATGAAGATGACCTGGTCCGCCACATCGCGCGCGAAGGCGATCTCGTGGGTCACCAGGATCATGGTCATTCCCTCCTTTGCGAGGGTTTTGATTACGCTCAACACTTCTTCCACCAGTTCGGGATCAAGGGCAGACGTCGCCTCGTCGAACAGCATCACCGATGGCTGCATGGCCAGAGCCCGCGCGATGGCGACACGCTGCTTCTGGCCACCGGAAAGCTTGTCGGGAAGGTAGTCGGCGCGGTCCAGCAGGCCGACTTTTTGCAGCAGGGCGCGCGCCTGCGCCTCGGCCTGGGCCTTGGGTGTCTTCAACACCGTCACCGGACCTTCCATGACGTTCTGCAGCGCAGTCATGTGGGCGAACAGGTTGAAGTGCTGGAACACCATGCCGGTTTGCGCGCGGAACTGCGCCAGCTTGCGTACGTTCGGCAAGGCCGTCTGCTTGCCCTGGAACTTCAGCGTGAAGTCGCCCACGGTGATCCGGCCGCTTTCGGGCACCGTCAGCAGATTCAGGCACCGCAACAAAGTCGACTTGCCGGACCCCGACGGGCCGATCAAGGCGAGCACCTCACCGGTCTTGACTTCGAGGCTGATGTCCTTCAAGACGGCCTGGCCGTTGAAGGACTTCCTCAGGCCGGCGATGCTGATGCAGGGCGTGGACATCTCAGACTTCCGAGTCGTGCGCGCCGAACTCCAGGCGTTTGACCCAGATGGTCACCGGCAACAGGACGGCAAAGTAGGCGACGGCAACGAAGGTATAGGTTTCCAGCGGCCGGTAGATCTCGTGCGCGATCACCTGGCCCTGGTACAGCAGGTCGGGCACAGCCAGCACCGACAGCAGCGACGTGTTCTTCAGCTGCATGATCGACTGGTTCATCAGCGGCGGAACCATCTTCTTGAAGGCTTGCGGCAGGACCACGCGACGCATCACCTGGTGCGGCTGCATGCCGATGGCCTTGGCGGCCTCGACCTGCCCGGCATCCACCGAAATGATGCCGCCGCGGATGATTTCCGAATAGAAGGCGCCGCCGTACAGCGACAGGCACAGCGCGGCGGCCACCACCGCCGACATTTCAATGCCGGTGAGCACCGGCAACGCATAGTAGAACCACACCAGTTGCACCAGCACCGGCGTGCAGCGGAACAACTCGATGTAGGCGCGCAGTGGCGCTGCGACCAGCGGGTTGCTGGACAGGCGCCCGAGCCCGGCGACCAGGCCCACGAACAGGCCCGCCACGATGCAGATGACGGTGAACCCCAGCGTATAGAGCAGGCCGGACAACAGCAGCGAACGGTATTTCCACAGCGCCCCGAAATCCCAGACGTAGTTGGCGGAGGCCGCGCCGCCGAGCTGGCGAAGGAGGGCGATCGCGAGCACCACCACGGCGATGCCGGCCAGCACCACCGTCAGCCTGCTGCGGTGTTCCCCGAATGTGTTCACTGCGGTCTCGTCCATGCCTCGCCCCTTGCGCCGGCCTCGCCCGGCTCGTCGCTGCGCCTGATCAGAACGGCAAGTCTGCCGGCACCTGCTCCGGCTTCACGCCCGAGAGCGTCTGCAGATTCGCCAGCACCACGGGCTTGATCTTCCCGTCGGCGCGCATCTGGGCGATCCACTTGTTGACGTACTGGGGCCAGGTCTTGTCGGCCTCCTTGCGGAACCCCAGGGTGGTCGTGGTGCTTTCGACGGGCTTGGGCACCACCACCTGGCCGATGGAGGGGTTCTTGCTGATGGCGGTGAGTGCCAGGACCGTGACCAGCACCTGCACGTCCGCACGCCCCATTTGCACCGCCAGCGTGGCGTCGGCCGCCTTCTCGAGCCGGGCGACCTGCGCCTGGGGACACAGCTTCGTCACGGCCTGGTCGTGCGACGAGCCGATATCGACGGCGATTTTCACTTTCGGGTCGTTCAGTTCGGCCCAGGTCTTGGGCTGGAAGCCTTTGCGGGCCACCACAACGAACGCGTTGTTGAACAGGGGGTCGGAAAAGTCCACCACCAGCGCCCGCGCCGGCGTTGGGTTGAGGCCGAAGAAGATGTCGATCTTGTTGGACTGCAAGTCCAGTACCGAGTTGCCCCAGGTCGTTTCGGTGATGTCGAGCTTGACGCCCAGGCTGGACGACAGGCTTTTGGCAAAGTCGATCATGAAGCCCTGCCATTCGCCCGACACGATATCTTTCTGATAGTAAGGCGCGGCGCCCGCGACGGCGCCGATGCGCAGCGTCTTGGTGCGCTGGATGCGGGCCCAGGCGGATTCCGCGGCGTCGCTTTGCGCGTACAGGTTGCCTGACTCCAGCAGCACCGACCCGGCTGCGACCACTTGGGCCATGAAATTTCGGCGATTCGTCATCTTCTTTTTCCTTTCAGTGATTAGTGGAGATCTATCCGGACACTATTGAATTGACGGGTTGATCAAAGTGTCATGCCGCCGTCAACATGCAGCACCTGACCGGTGATGTAGGCAGACTCCCGGCTGAGCAAGAATGCGATGGGCGCCGCAATGTCGTCTGGCGTGGCGAGTCGGCCCACCGGCACCCGTGAAACGGCCCGCTTCCATTCTTCATCCGTCATGCTGCCACTTTGCGGATGATCCTTGCGGACATAACCCGGTGCCACCGCGTTCACGGTGATGCCGCGGCCTGCGTATTCCACCGCGGCAGCCTTGACCAGTGCTTCGATGCCAGCTTTGGCGGCAGCCGTGGCAGGGAACGTGGAAGCGCCCAGCGTAAACCGATGCGCGACGAATGAGCTCACAGCGACAAAACGGCCTAGCCCGCTCTTCTCCAACAAGGGCAATGTTCCGCGCATCAGGCCGGCCAGCGAAACGACCATGGCTTGCAAGGAGCGATCAATAGCATCGTCGTCCAACTGCGCGATGCCCCGCTTGTCGGCAAAACCTGCATTCGCAACCACGCCTGTGAGTTCGCCCAGGCTCTGCGCTGCATCAGTCAAGGCGGCGACGGTTTCCGCCTTGGCCAGGTCCCCGACCACAACGCGGCAATTCACAGCCGAACATTGCTGTGCCAGCGCGTCCGCAGCCTCTCGCCGGCGGCCGGTGTGAATCACCAGATCGTGCCCCAGGGCGGCCAAACGGCGACAGGTCGCGGCACCAATGCCCGAACCGGCTCCTGTCACCATCACGGTCTTCATTTCGGCCTAACTATTGAGCAGTGTTGAAACCAGCTCGTGCACAAAAAGCACGGGCCGACGACACCGTCGACACGGCGTCGAATTATGTCATGTGGCCGTTCCACTGAACGTTTTGACAGCTGTGTCGGGCGCCGCTATGCCAGGAAACGAATTGGCTGCGCGAGAATGCAGGAAAGGACCGCACCATGAAAATGCCCAGCCCGATTTCCCCGCACGCCGGCGCTGAGCGTTCCCGGCGACGCTCAGACCGGGCGCTGGTGCAGCTGCGGCCATGAATCTGCGCTTCGTCGAAGCCTTTTACTGGGTCGCCTCGCTCAAGAGCGTCACGCGGGCGGCCGAAAAGCTGTACCTCACGCAATCGGCCATGTCCAGCCGCATCGCCGCGCTGGAGGAGGAATTGGGCGTGCTGCTGCTGGATCGGCGCGACCGGCAGTTTCGCCTGACGGTGGCGGGGCTGCGGTTTTTCACGTACGCGCAGCAGCTCCTGGAATTGCAGCGGGAGGTGAAGGCCGAGATGGGCTCGGGTGCGCCGCAGGCCATGACGCTGCGGCTCGGCGCGATCGAGTCGGTGCTGCATTCCTGGCTGATCCCGATGGTGGAGAAGCTGCGCGCCGACCACCCGGGGCTGGAGCTGGCGCTGACTGTGGAAACCACGCCGGTATTGCTGGACCAGATCCGCCGGGGTGCGCTGGACCTGATCTTCGCCGCCCTGCCGGCGTCCATGGACGGCCTGCGCAACCGCGCGCTGCCTCCCATGGAGATGGTGTTCGTGGGCAACACGAAGCAGCAGCGCCGGCGCATGTACCGCCTGGCCGACCTGGGTGACCTGGACATCCTCACTTTCCAGCGCGGATCGCAGCCGCACGCGGCGCTGGTGGACTTGTTCCGCCAGAAACAGCTGGAGCCCAGGCGGGTGCATACCATCTCGTCGATTTCGGCGATGACCCAGCTGGTGGAGGGCGGCTTCGGGGTCGCCACGCTGCCCTTGGCCGCGGCCCAGCGCCTGGTGGAACACCGCGACCTCAAGCTGCTCAAGTGCGATGTTGCATTGCAGCCGCTGCCGGTGTTCGCCACCTACCGCGCCGACCCCACGTCCGCGGCAGTGGAATCGGTGGTCAAGGAGGTCTTCAGTTTCATCGAGCGGCAGCAGCCTGTCCTGGGCCGCAAGAAATCCGTGCCCCGCGATTCTCAGGGTAAACCAGCACGCCCCGCCTTGGCATCGAGAAAATCGATGAGATGAGCAGAAAATTTCTTGTTTGATTTGCGTCGGCCGCGCAAACACAATGCGTCACATCCCGCCGCACCCGCGTCGATTTTTTAGAGGAGACACCAATGAAATTGCTTTCGAAGGCCAAATTGGCCGCAGTGATCTCGGGCCTCGGCCTGTCCGTTGCCGTGCACGCACAGCAGGAAATCCGCATCGGCGTGATCTATCCGCTGACCGGCCCGGCCGCATCCGTGGGCGGGGAGCTTCGCAACGCGCTGGAGCTGGCGGCGGATGTCATCAACAATGGGGCCAAGGGCATTCCGGACCTGCCGTTCTCCGCCGGCAAGGGACTGCCCAACCTCAAGGGCGCGAAGATCAAGCTGGTATTCGCGGACCATCAAGCCAATCCGCAGACCGGCGCGACGGAGGCCGAGCGCCTGATCACGCAGGAGAAAGTGGTTGCAATCGTCGGCGCGTACAACAGCGCCGTCACCGCCACGGCCAGTCAGGTCGCCGAGCGGGCGGGTGTGCCGTTCCTCAACCCGGAGTCGTCCTCGGCCACGCTGACCCAGCGCAACTTCAAGTGGTTCTTCCGCACCACACCGCACGACGATCTGTTCGTGCACAACGCATTCGAGTTTCTGCGCGAGCTGGAGGCCAAAAAGGGCATCAAGCCGGGCAACATCGCGACGCTCAACGAGAACGGCCTGTGGGGCACCGAGACCGGCAAGCTGCAGGCCAAGCTGGCGCCGGATTTCAAATACAACCTGGTCAAGCAAGTGAGCTATGCGGCCAAGACGACCCAGCTCACCTCGGAAGTGCAGGCGCTGAAGGCCTCCAACCCGAACCTGGTGCTGCAGTCCTCCTACACGGCCGATGCCATCCTGTCGATGAAGACGTACAAGGAGCTGGGCTTCTCGCCGGACATGATCCTGGCCAACAACGCCGGCTTCACCGACACCGAGTTCATCAAGACGCTGGGCAAGGATGCCGAGTACGTGATCACGCGCGAGGTATGGGCGCTGGACCTGGCCAAGACCAATCCGCTGATCAAGCAGGTCAACGACCTGCTCCAGAGCCGCTACAAAGTCAACTTCACCGGCAACTCCTCACGCACCTTTACCGGGCTGATGGTGCTGGCCGATGCGATCAACCGCGCCGGCTCGACCGACCCGGAGGCCATCCGTAAAGCGCTGGTGGCCACCGACATCCCGGGCAAGAACCTGATCATGCCGTGGAAGGGCGTGAAGTTCGACGCTTCCGGGCAGAACACGCTGGGGCAGGGCATCCTGGTGCAGGTCGTGAACGGCAAGTACAACACCGTCTGGCCCTTCAACATGGCTGCGCAGGACGTGGTGTGGCCGATGCCTAAGTGGGACCAGCGCAAGTAACTTGCGCCGCCGCAGTTCGGAAGTTGCCATGACCGCCGAAATACTGGTTCAGACCCTGGCTTCCGGGGTGCTGATCGGGCTGATCTATGCCTTGGTTGCCATCGGCCTGACCATGATCTTCGGCGTCATGGACATCGTGAACTTCGCCCACGGCGAGTTCCTGATGCTCGGCATGTATTCCACCTTCTGGCTGTTCGCACTGTTCGCGCTGGATCCGCTACTGACCTTGCCGCTCACGGTGCTGATGCTGTTCGCGTTCGGCGTGCTGCTGTACAAGCTGGTGATCGTGCGGATCACCAACGCGCCGATGCTGTCGCAGATCTTCACGACCTTCGGCATCATGATCCTGCTGCGCGGCGTGGCCCAGTTCCTCTGGAAACCCGACTACCGGTCGATCGAGAACTCCGTTGTCAGCGGCAGCGTGAAGATCCTGGGCATCCAGCTCGGGCAGCCGCAGCTGGTGGCTGCCACCGGGGCCGTCCTCGTGACCGGCGTCATCTGGTATTTCCTCAACCACACCAAGCTCGGCGCGGCACTGGAGGCGACAGCGGCGGACAAGGATGCGGCGCGCCTCATGGGCATCGACTCGCACAAGATGTTCGCGCTTGCGTGGGGCATCGGAGCGGCCTGCGCCGGTGCGGCGGGCGCGCTGCTGGCCACCTTCTTCCCGATCTTCCCGGACGTCGGCGCCAACTTCATCCTGCTGGCCTTCGTCGTCGTGAACCTGGGCGGCTTCGGCAGCGTGACCGGCGCGTTCTGGGCGGGCATCCTGGTGGGTGTGATCGAAGTGATGGGCGGGCTGCTGGTGGGGCCGCAGTACAAGATGGCCATCGTGCTGGTGCTGTTCCTGGGCGTGCTGATGTTCAGGCCGCAAGGCCTGATGGGCAAGGCCCAGCTATGAAAACCCTTGCCTTCGTCTGCCTCTGCCTTGCGGCCGCGCTGGCGCTTCCCGCGTTCGTCGATGCATCGCACCTGAACCTGGCGATCCTGGTGCTGATGGCCGCGCAACTGGGCGTGGCCTGGAACATCGTGGGTGGATATGCCGGCCAGGTGTCACTCGGCCACGCCGCCTTCTACGGCCTGGGCGCCTATACCTCGACATTGCTGCTCGTGAAGTTCGGCGTCAATCCCTGGATCGGAACCCTTGCCGGCGGCGCCGTCGCGGCAACGCTCAGCCTGGCGTTCGGCTGGTCGTGCTTCCGGCTCAAGGGCCACTATTTCGCGATGGCAACGATCGCGGTGGCCGAGCTGGTGCAGATCTTCTTCACCGAATGGGAGTGGGGTGGCGCGGCCGTGGGCCTGACCGCGCCCATGACCAACGCCGGCTGGGCATGGATGACCTTTTCCACCAAGTTGCCGTACTACTGGCTGGCGCTGGGCCTGCTGCTTATCACGCTCGCGGTCAACTTCTGGATCGAGCGCAGCTGGCTGGGCTATTACTTCCGCGCCATCAAGGACGAACCGGATGCAGCCCGCAGCATCGGCGTGAACATCGCCCGCTACAAGCAGATCGCGCTATCGGTCAGCGCGTTCTTCACCGCACTGGGCGGCAGCCTGTACGCGCAGAAGGAGCTGTACATCGATCCGAACTCGGTGTTGTCCACGGCGCTGTCGATCAAGATGGCCCTGGTGTCGATCCTGGGCGGCGCGGGCACGCTGTTCGGCCCGGTCCTCGGCTCGGTGGTGCTCACCAGCATCGAAGAGTTCACACGCATCCTGTTCGGTGGTACCGGCCGTGGCATCGACACCATCATCTATGCCAGCCTGATCATCGCCGTGGCGGTGTTCTATCCGAGCGGCATCGTCGGCTGGTGGCATCGCCTGCGGCGGCGCTGGGCGTCGCGCAAAGCGGCCGCAGCCGATGCGGTGCGCGCGCACTCGGCACCGGCCGCGCCGCAGGACCCTGCGGGGGAACCATCATGAACCTGCTCGAAGTGGCAAATGTCAGCAAGCACTTTGGCGGCCTGACCGCGAACGAGGATGTGACTTTCAGCGTTGAGGCCGCCCAGATCGTGGGATTGATCGGCCCCAACGGCGCGGGCAAGACGACGCTGTTCAACTGCGTTGCCGGGTTCTACCCGCCCAGCTCCGGAAGCATCGTTCTGGATGGCCGCGACATCGCGGGCCTTCCGCCGGAAGCCTGCGCCCGC
The DNA here is from genome assembly GCA_035571715.1 of Ramlibacter sp. Classification (GTDB taxonomy): domain Bacteria; phylum Pseudomonadota; class Gammaproteobacteria; order Burkholderiales; family Burkholderiaceae_C; genus Ramlibacter. The sequence goes on along the minus strand of DATNCB010000797.1, from coordinate 7,759 downwards.
GCGGGTGTGGCGCGCACCTTCCAGATTGCCCGCACCTTCACCAGCATGACAGCCTGCGAGAACGTCATGACCGCCGTGATGCTGAGCGAACACAAGGTTCCCGCCGCCCGCGCCAGTGCGATGCAATGGCTGGCCTTCGCGAACCTGGAGCGGTTCGCCGACAAGCCGGCCGGCAGCATGACCATCAGCGAACAACGCCGCCTGGCGGTCGCCCGCGCGCTGGCGATCAAACCGCGCATCCTGCTGATGGACGAGGTGATGGCTGGGCTGAACCCCTCGGAGGTCAAGGAGGCGGTGGATGTGGTGCTGAAGATCCGGCAACGCGGCATCGCCTGCCTGGTCGTGGAGCACGTGCTGGAGGGCATCATGCCGATCGCCGACAAGATCGTGGTGCTGGATCGCGGCTGCAAGATCGCCGAAGGCACGCCGCAACAGGTCTCCAGCGATCCGGTCGTCGTCTCCGCCTACCTGGGAGACGCGTGATGCTGGAGATCAAGAACCTCAGGGTTTGCTACGACGAAGTGCTGGCCGTCTCCGACGTCACCTTGACCGTACCCACCGGCAAGATCGTCGCTCTCGTGGGCGGCAACGGCAATGGAAAATCGACCACGCTGCGTGCCATCGCGGGTTTGAACGCCGTCAAGGCGGGAACCATCACTTTCAACGGCGAGGCGATTCATGCCATGCCGGCGCACCGGCGCGTGCCGCTCGGCCTTTCGCTGGTGCCGGAGGGCAGGCGGTTGTTCCCGCGCCTGACGGTGCGCCGCAACCTCGAATTGGGTGCCTTTACGCGGAGCGACAAACACGAAGTGTCCAGCGGCGTGGACGAAATGTTCGCGCTGTTCCCGATCCTGAAGGAGCGTAAGTCCCAGTCGGCCGGCACCATGAGCGGGGGCGAACAGCAAATGCTTGCGATTGCCCGCGGCCTGATGGCCAGGCCCAAGCTGCTGATGCTGGACGAACCCTCCTGGGGCATCGCGCCCAAGTTCGTCACCAAGATCCTGGAAGTGATCCAGCAGGTCAACGCCACCGGCGTTTCGGTGCTGCTGGTCGAGCAGAACCTGCAGAAGGCGCTGTCCATCGCGGACTACGGCTATGTCATCCAGACCGGCCGCATTGTCATGGAGGGCAAGGGCGGCGAATTGCTGCATGACGAACGGATCAAAAAGGCCTACCTGGGCCTGTGAACAGATTTTCAAAAGAGTGAAATGAAAGCCATCTACCCCGAACCCAAGGCGTTGCGCCTGGCCGCGCGCCAAGGCCACTTCAGGGAGCCGACTGCGGGCCAGGCCCCCGGCTACCTGCAGGCCAACCTGATGATCGTGCCGCAAGCGGACGCCTTCGACTTCCTGCTGTTTTGCCAACGCAACCCCAAGCCATGCCCGCTGATCGAGGTGCTCGAGCCGGGCAGCGTCGAGCCCGACTGTGCCAGAGGCGCCAACATTGCTACCGACATCCCGGGCTACCGGTTGTACCGCAACGGCGAATTCGCGGGCGAACGCGACAGCGTGGCCGACCTCTGGCAGAAGGACTTCGTGGCCTTTCTCATCGGCTGCAGTTTCTCGTTCGAGACGGCCGTGGCCCAGGCGGGCATTCCCTTGCGCCACCTGCAGCAGGGCTGCAATGTCGCGATGTACCGCACCAGCATCGCCTGCAGACCGGCCGGCCGCTTCCAGGGCGAGATGGTCGTGAGCATGCGCCCCATCAAAAGCCGCGATGTGGCCAAGGTGGTGGAGATTTCAGGCCGGTTCGACATTGCACATGGGGTGCCCGTTCACATCGGAAATCCGGGGGTGATTGGCATCGCCGAACTCGCCAAGCCGGACTATGGGGACGCAGTGAGCATCGAGGATGACGAAGTCCCCGTCTTCTGGGCCTGCGGCGTCACGCCGCAGTGGGTGGCCCAGAAAAGCCGCCTGCCGCTGTGCATCACCCATGCCCCCGGCAAGATGTTCGTGACCGATCTGAAGGGATAGGTCCCATGCAGCGAACCGCCTAGAACGTTCCTCTCGTCTGGAGTCCATCATGAAAGTCTGGCTGATAGCCGCGATGTTCGCGGCGGGGGCGGCGCACGCCCAAAATACGGCAATGCAGTGGAAGCTAGCCGACAACGCTCAATTCGGGAAATAGAGCAGTCCATGCAGAACACACCCACCATCCAAAGTCAACGCTGGCAGTTCTGGATCGACCGCGGCGGCACTTTCACCGACATCGTCGCCAAGCGGCCGGACGGCACGCTGGTCACGCACAAGCTGCTGTCGGAGAACCCCGAACAGTACAAGGACGCCGCCGTCGCCGGCATCCGGCACCTGCTGGGGCTGAAGGCCGGCGAGCCCGTGACGCCGCAGGCGGTGGAATGCGTCAAGATGGGCACGACGGTCGCGACGAATGCGCTGCTGGAGCGCAAGGGCGAGCCGACGCTCCTGGTCACGACCAGGGGATTTCGCGACGCCTTGCGCATCGCCTACCAGAACCGCCCGCGCCTGTTCGATCGGCACATCGTGCTGCCCGAATTGCTCTATAGCTCGGTCATCGAGGCGCGGGAGCGGGTCGGCGCGCAGGGTGAGGTTCTGGTTCCGCTCGATGAAGCGCAGCTCAAGCTGGAACTGGAAGCGGCGTACGCGCGCGGCCTGCGCAGTGTCGCGGTCGTGTTCATGCATGGCTATCGCTACACCCAGCACGAAAAGGCCGCCAAGCGCCTGGCGCAAGCGACGGGCTTCACGCAGATCAGCACGTCGCACGAAGCCAGTCCGATGATGAAGTTCGTCAGCCGCGGCGACACGACCGTGGTCGATGCCTACCTCTCTCCGATCCTGCGCCGCTACGTCGACCAGGTCGCCGCGGAAATGCCGGGGGTCCGGCTGTTCTTCATGCAATCGTCGGGGGGACTGGCCGATGCCCATGCGTTCCAGGGCAAGGACGCGATCCTGTCCGGACCGGCCGGCGGCATCGTGGGCATGGCCCGGACGGCGCAATTGGCCGGCCACCACAAGGTGATCGGCTTCGACATGGGCGGAACGTCGACCGACGTATCGCACTACGCCGGTGAGTTCGAGCGCGAGTTCGAGACGCAGGTTGCGGGGGTGCGCATGCGCGCTCCGATGATGAGCATCCACACGGTGGCTGCGGGCGGCGGGTCGATCCTCGAATTCGACGGCTCGCGATTTCGCGTCGGGCCCCAGAGCGCGGGGGCCAATCCCGGCCCGGCGAGCTACCGCCGCGGCGGCCCGCTCGCCGTGACCGATGCCAACCTCATGGTCGGCAAGATCCAGCCCCGTTACTTTCCCAAGGTCTTCGGCCCGAAGGCGAACGAGGGGTTGAGCTACGAAGTGGTGGAAGCGAAATTCAAGGAATTGGCGGCGAAGATCGGGCGCAGCGCCGAAGTCGTCGCCGAAGGCTTCATCAACATCGCCGTACAGCAGATGGCCAACGCCATCAAGAAGATCTCGGTGGCCCGCGGCTACGACGTGACGCGCTACACCCTGCAATGCTTCGGCGGCGCCGGCGGCCAGCACGCCTGCCTGGTGGCGGACGCGCTCGGCATGAGCCGCGTGTTCGTGCATCCGCTGGCCGGCGTGCTGTCGGCCTACGGCATGGGTCTGGCCGACCAGAACGTGATCCGCGAACAGGCGATCGAGCTGCCGTTGGCACCGGGCTCATTGCATGTTGTGACCGAGCGGCTCGAAGCTCTCGGCACCGCGGCTCGAGGCGAGCTGGAGCGCCAACGGGCGACCGCCGGTGCGATCGCGATTCACCGCCGCATCCATGTCCGCTACGAAGGCAGCGATTCGGCGCTGGTGGTGCCGTTCGGAGATCTGCGCACCATCATCGCGGGGTTCGAGGCCGCGTACCGGCAGCGTTTCGCCTTCCTGATGCAGGGCAAGAGCATGGTGGTGGAGGCGGTGTCGGTGGAGGCGGTGGTCGCGGGCGACGCGCCTGCCGAGCCGCGCCATCCGATGCACCAGCCGCGTGAAGTGCCGCACCGTGAAACCGTGCGCATGTATTCGGGCGGAGCTTGGCACGACGCCGCGCTCGTGGTGCGCGAAGACCTGCGGCCCGGCGACCGCATCGCCGGCCCCGCGATCATCGCGGAGAAGAATGCCACCACGGTGGTGGAGCCGGAGTGGGAAGCGCAGCTTACCGAGCTGGACCACATCGTGCTGGACCGCCGCGTGCCGCGCGCATTGAAGTTCGCGGCGGGCACCACGGTGGACCCGGTGCTGCTGGAGGTGTTCAACAACCTCTTCATGAACATCGCCGAGCAGATGGGGCTGCAGCTTCAGAACACGGCGTACTCGGTGAACATCAAGGAACGCCTGGACTTTTCCTGCGCGCTGTTCGACGCCGACGGCAACCTGATCGCCAACGCGCCGCACATGCCGGTGCATCTGGGCTCGATGGGCGAGAGCATCAAGACGGTGATCCGCGAGAACGCCGGCCGGATGTCGCCAGGCGACGTGTACGTGCTGAACGATCCCTACCATGGCGGCACGCATTTGCCGGATGTGACGGTGATCACCCCTGTCTATCTACAGACACCCTCTCCCTCGAAGGGGGAGGGCAGGGGTGGGGGTGGGCACATATCGGCCGTGGCCGCGGAACCCACGTTTTACGTGGGTTCTAGAGGTCATCACGCCGACATCGGCGGGACCACGCCCGGCTCCATGCCCCCGTTCTCCACGGTGATTGAAGAAGAAGGCGTGCAGATCGACAACTTCAAGCTGGTGGACCGCGGCACGCTGCGAGAAGCCGAGATGCTGGCCCTGCTCGCAAGCGGCGCATACCCCAGCCGCAACCCCGGGCAGAACATGGCCGACCTGAAGGCGCAGATCGCCGCCAACGAAAAAGGCGTGCAGGATCTGCGCAAGATGGTCGAGCAGTTCGGCCTCGATGTCGTGCAGGCCTACATGCGCCATGTCCAGGACAACGCCGAGGAATCCGTGCGGCGCGTGATCACACGGCTGAAGGACGGCGCGTTCAGGCTGCCGCTGGACAACGGGGCGCAGATCAAGGTGGCGATTCGCGTCGACGCGGCAAGCCGCAGCGCGGAGATCGATTTCACCGGTACGTCGGCCCAGCAGGCCAACAACTTCAATGCGCCCACCGCGGTGTGCATGGCCGCCGTGCTCTATGTTTTTCGCACGCTCGTGGATGACGACATTCCGCTCAACGCGGGTTGCCTGAAGCCGCTGAAGGTCATCATCCCCGCCGGCTCGATGCTCAACCCGGATCCGCCGGCATCCGTGGTGGCGGGCAACGTGGAGACTTCGAGTTGCATCACGAACGCGCTCTATGGTGCCCTGCGCGTCATGGCGTCCAGCCAGTGCACGATGAACAACTTCACCTTCGGCAACGATCGGTATCAGTACTACGAGACCATTTCGGGCGGCAGCGGGGCCGGCGCGGTACTCGACGCCTCGGGCCGCGTCGTCGAGGGTTTCGACGGTACCAGCGTGGTGCAGACCCACATGACCAACTCGCGCCTTACCGATCCGGAAGTGCTGGAGTTCCGTTTCCCGGTGCGCCTGGACAGCTACGAAATCCGCAAGGGTTCGGGCGGAGCGGGGAAGTGGAAGGGCGGAGACGGCGGGGTGCGGCGGGTGCGCTTCCTCGAAGACATGACCGCCAGCATCCTGTCCAACGGCCGCAAGCACGGCGCCTTCGGGATGGCCGGCGGGCGAAGCGGTGAGGTCGGCATCAATCGGGTGGTACGCGTCAATGGAACGGTCGAAGACCTCGGCCATATCGGCCAGGCCGAGATGAATGCGGGCGATGTTTTCGAAATCCACACGCCCGGCGGCGGTGGCTACGGCTAGGAGCCTGGGCGGCAGGGAAACGAGCCTGCGCCGGCGCTTGGGAGACCGCCAGGTTAGACGCAGCCGAGGCCGTGTGGTCGATCCACACTAGGAGGCTGTAACAACGCATGGCGGTCTCCCAAGCACCGGCCCTTCGGGTTTGGCCGGCAAGGGGGCTGATGCGTTGTTACGGCCACGGGTCAAGCCGTCCAGGCTTGACCCGCGCCCGCGCCCGCGCCTAGCCTGAGCCCCTTGCAGGCCCAACGCAGGCCCGTTTCTCTGCCGCCCAGGCTCCGAGGCGGCACAATCCGGCGCATGGAAACGAGCGCCTTCATCGACAACTACCGCTTGCTGGCCGAGTACAACCGCTGGTTCAACAGCAGGCTTTACGCCGTTTGCGAACAGCTTGCCGATGAGGAGCGCAAACGCGACCGCGGTGCATTTTTTGGCTCCATTCATGGGACGTTGAATCATCTGGTCTGGGGTGACCAGGTCTGGCTCAAGCGCTTCGCAGCACAAGGGGTGGACTTTCCGTCGCTGGACAGCCGGTTGCTCGATCTGCCGGAAGGCGCGGTGCACGCCACCGTGCTGCATGCCGAATGGGCGGCGTTGCGCGCGAAACGCGAACTGCTCGATGCCGCGATCGAGGCATGGGTGCGCGACATGCCGCCGGCTTTCTTGATGCAGACCATGCGCTATGCCAACACGAGAGGCGTGCGGCGCGAGCACCCGGCCTGGAAGGCGCTGACGCATTTTTTCAATCACCAGACGCATCATCGCGGGCAGGTCACTGCGCTGCTCGCGCAGGCCGGCATCGATCCGGGCGTGACGGACCTTATCGCTTTGGTCTGAGGGCGAATAAGAAAACCCGGCGAATAAGAAAACCCGCCGCGGCGGGTTTCTTGTATGCGAACGACCCGGTTACTTCTTGGCGCTCGCCGCCGTCTTCGCGGCGCTGGCAGCCGGCTTGGCGTCATCGGCCTTCGCCTGCTTTTTGTCTTCCTTCATGGCTGCCTTGGTGTCCTTTTTCTCATCCTTGGCGGCAGCTTTGGTTTCCTTCTTTTCTTCCTTCATCGCGGCCTTGGTCTCTTTCTTGTCTTCCTTGGCGGCCTTCGTTTCTTCCTTCTTCGTGGCGGCGGCACCCTTGAAGGAGCTGCCGTTGACCGTCAGGCCTTCGGTGGAAAACTTGGCGGCATTCTTCTCACCCACGCCCTTGACGCGGTCGATGAAGTCCTGCCAGTCCTTGAAGTTGCCCTTCTTGCGCTCATCGATGATCTTGCTCGAAATGGCTGGGCCTATGCCCTTGACGCTGTCCAGTTCGGCCGCGGTCGCCTTGTTCACATCCACGGCGGCAAACGAAGCCGCAGCGTACAGCATGGCCAGCACGGCCAGAATTTTCTTCCACATGGTTGGCTCCTGAAGAGTTGATGAAAAGCGCGGCCTCCCGTCGCGACAGCGCCCTTGCATGTAACGGCGGCCCGCCTGCCGCGGTTGACGACTAAGGCGCGAGTGTCTCAGCCGAGCGCGGCCATGTAATTTGCCACGCCGCTCTGCACATCGGCGAAAACATGGTTGCAGCCGGCGGCGCGCAAAGCGCCCAGGTCGGCCTGGGTGTGGCACTGGTACTTGCCGCGCAGGGCCTCGGGAAACGGGATGTATTCGATCAAGCCCTTCGATACCGCCGCAGTCACCTCGAAGGCCGGTTGATCGGCGCCGGTGCAAAGCGCGTTGACTACCGACACCGCCACGTCGTTGAACGGCTGAGCCCGGCCGGTGCCGACATTGAAAATGCCGGACTTGTCGGCGTGGTCGAAGAACCAGAGGTTCACTGCCACCACATCGTCCACGAAGACGAAGTCGCGCTGCTGCTCCCCGGCGCCATAGCCGCCGTACGCGCCGAACAGCTTCACCTTGCCTTCGGCGCGGAACTGGTTGAACTGGTGAAAGGCGACGCTGGCCATGCG